>DASYSW010000138.1:0-8169 GCA_036002905.1 Chitinophagaceae bacterium | reverse complement strand
CTCACCACTCACCACTCACCACTCACTCTTCACGACAAAGAACAAGGTACGGTCATTTAAAAATTTCCTTCGCCCACTCGCCACTCGCCATTTACCACTCACCAATTACGACTCATTCCGTTCGCAACGATTTCACGGGGTTCGCCACCGCCGATTTTATTGCCTGGAAACTTACTGTCACCAGCGCAATAAGCAGTGCACACAATCCTGCAATCACAAAAATGCCCCATGTAATATTTATCCTGTATTGATAATCCTGCAACCACGTATTCATAGTCAGCCACGCAATCGGCGAAGCAATTGCGAGCGCTATGAGAACAAGCAACAAAAATTCCCTGGAAAGCAAACTGAATAGAATTGCCGGGCTTGCACCGAGTACTTTTCTTATTCCGAATTCTTTTGTTCGTTGTTCTGCACTGAACATTACCAAACCAAGCAAACCAAGACATGAAATGAAAATAGCAAGGACCGAGAAATAATTGGAAAGCTGGTCAACTACTTGCTCGTTTGCATACAGGTTCTGGTATTCTTCATCAGAAAATTTATAAGTAAAGGGAAACTTCGGGTTAAGCTCCTTGCAAACCTTTTCTAGACTGGCCAGCGCTTGTTTGGTTTGGCCGGGCTTTGTTCTTACTAATGCTTCGCCCCATGTAACCGTTTCTCCCAAACTAAGCACTAAGGGATTAATCGGGGTATGGACAGAATTAAAGTGAAAATCTTTGAGCACGCCAATGATCGTTCCTTTTTTTTGCCAGAACGTAAATGGTTTTCCGATCGGGTTTTTATACCCCGTTATTTTTAATGCTGTTTCATTAAGAATATATCCGACTGAATCGGTTGCAAAATCTTTTGAGAAATCCCTGCCCTGGATCATTTGGGAATGCAAGGTCTTCGTAAAATCATATCCTACCATTGACCAGGTAAATTCTACGCCCGATGTCGGATCCTTCCCTTCCCACTCAACGCCGCCGGTACCGTTCTCGATCTGTGTAGGGTTTTGCGTCATGCGCGTGACATTCTGCACGCCTGCCATGTTCTGGACCTGGTTCTTAAACAGCTCATACTTTCCTGTGAGGTCACCTTCCAATGGAATATAAATGAGATTCTCCCTGTCATAGCCGAGGTTCATCGTTTGAATATAGCGTACCTGTTCTTTTACGACTATTGTTCCAATGATAAGGATGATGGACAGCATGAATTGGAAAACAACCAGGCCCTTCCGGAACCATAACGCAGATTTTGAAAATTTTGGCAATCCCTTTAAAACACGAACAGGTTTGAATGATGATAAATATAATGCCGGATAACTACCGGAGATAAAGCCCGTTACTAATAACAATCCCGCGATAGCAAACCAGAATGAAGCATTGTTGAACGGCATTGCGATAAACTTACCCGTTAGATGGTTGAATTGCGGTAGCACTAACATCACAATCACCAATGCAACTGCTATTGATAGCATGACGATCAGTATTGCCTCGCTCATAAATTGGCGTATTAATGCGCCACGGATAGCACCGACCACTTTCCTCACGCCAATTTCCTTGGCGCGTTTTACAGAACGGGCTGTCGTCAGGTTCATGAAGTTGATGCAGGCGATCAATAAAATGAATATGGCGACGATACTGAATAGCCGCACATACTGAATCCTTCCACCTGAAATGTTGCCGTTCTTGTCAAAGTTGGAATGAAGGTAAATATCGCCATAGCGCTGAATGCCAAGCCTGATGTAGTCGTTTGGAGTTTGTTCTTTGTTGTAGTTATCCAGGAACCGTACGATTTTGGCCTCAAACGCTATCGGATCGGCATCTTTCCTAAGCATTAGATAACATCGAGGTCCATTATTCCCCCATTCCTTTGCCCAACTATTATCTTCCAGGAATGATTGCCAGTTAATAATATAGTCGAATTTTTCAGTGCCGTTTTGAGGAACATCATCAAAGACCGCAGTTATTTTAAAGTCTGTGTGGTTTTGACAACGTATTGTTTTACCAATGGCTTCCGCCGCCGAACCAAAAAAATCCTCCGCCATTTTTTTCGAAATAGCAATGTCCGATGGAGTTTGCAATGCCGTTATTGGATTCCCTTCGAGCAATGGGTAGGAAAACATTTTAAAGAAATCCTGCCCTGCGTGGTTACCGCTCTGCTTTAATATCTTGTTATTTGCTTCAAAAGTCTTTAGATCATTCCATCCAAAATTTGTGGCGTATTGTACTTCAGGCAATACCCGCTTCATTTCATCAGCCAAAATGCCGGGCGATCCGTGAAAAGCGGACCAATGTCCATCGTGATTCTGGCGTTCATATACACTGTACAATTGTGATCCATTTTTGTGAAATGCATCTACATTGTACTCATCATTGACCCACAGCATAATTAAAAGGCTGCAGACAAGCCCCAATGCAAGGCCCATGATGTTGATCAGGGAGAAGGCTTTGTTCTTCCTGATATTCCTGAACGCTGTCTTCAAATAGTTTTTGAACATGTCTTTAATTTTTAAGTCAAAATGAAAAAGTCAAAATTCAAAATGCTTTTTTACTTTTGAATTTTTAATTACACGCTATTCAGTCCTCAAACTCTTCCCAGGGTTTGCCACTGCCGCCTTTATTGCCTGGAAGCTTACTGTTATCAATGCGACCGCAATTGCCAGTAATGCCGACATAAAAAATGTTGTCCACCTGATATTGATTCTATACGCGTAATCCTCCAGCCATTTGTTCATTGCATACCAGGCAACAGGTGTGGCTATTACAATAGAAATACCAACCAATTTTATAAAATCGAGCGATAATAATTTTGTGATGTTGAATACCGATGATCCAAGCACTTTTCGTATCCCGATTTCCTTAACTCTTTGTTGAGCCACAAATGTTGCCAGCCCAAACAAGCCAAGACAAGCTATCAGAATAGCGAGAATTACAAGGCTTGTAAAAATTTGTTCAAAATGAATTTCCGATTGATACAACTTACCATATGTGTCATCCAAAAAAAAGTATTCAAAAGGTCTTTCGGGTGAAAATTTATTCCATGCACTTTCCAATTCCGCCAAAGTAACTTTCATGTTATCCGTCGAAAGTTTAATTGTAAAGTTGCCCATTCTTCTAGGAATATTAAGAAATGCGAAAGGCTTAATCTTGTTATGAAATGAACTGAAATGAAAATCCTTAACTATGCCAACAACCCTTAGATAATTTTTGTCCCAAAAAATATTTTTTCCAACAGCAGGCTCCTGGATGCCAAGTTCTTGTACGGCTGTCTCGTTTAAGATCACGCTTCCAATCAATTGGTTTGATTGATTAGCTGGGGGGTTAATCGTAATATCGGTTGGAAAATTTTTAGAGAACGTTCTGCCTTCTTTTAAATGAATCCCTAAAGCATCAACATAGTCATCACTAGTGCTTAAAAAATCGATAAGCTGTCCGGCTTTCCCTTGTACATGCAAATTTATTGGCCAATTTTGTCCACCCAGAACACCATCAGATGTTGCCACTTTTTTAACCCCATTGATTTCTAAAGCACTATTTCGAAATGCATCCTTATCGGCATCGGCCAGAGTTCCTTCATTCTTTACTATTACAACTTGATCTTTATTCAATCCTAATGTGGCAGACTGCATGAAATGCACTTGTTTGCCAATTACCAACGCTCCGATAATTAAAACAATTGAAATAGTAAATTGTAAGACAACAAGAATTTTACGCAGACCTAATTTTCCGCCATAATTGGCCTTTAAGCCTTTTAGTACCAACACTGGTTTAAAGGATGAAAGATATATTGCCGGAAATATACCCGCACCGATACCGATTAATAATGCCATTCCTGCGACATACACAAGCATCACAGGATTATTAATGAATGTCAGCCGCTTTTGAGTAATGGCGTTAACCACCGGCAGGAGTAGTTGCGCTATTACAATTGCGAGCAAAGAAGCTACCAGGCATGTTATAAGAGATTCTGTAAGAAATTGATTTATTAAAGATGATCTCGATGCGCCGGTCACTTTACGGATACCGATCTCTTTCGCTCTTATTGCAGCTTTTGCAGTGGCAAGATTGACATAATTGATCCCGGCGATCAGGACGATGAATATTGCGATAATGGAAAAAATATAAACGTAAAGTTTATTGCTGTTGGGTTCAATTTCCGACTTAAGATTTGATGTTAAGTGTATACTTGTCAAGGGTTGCGTATAATATATATTTTTCCCTGCCGAGTCATTTTGCTGATAGATGGTTTGAATCTTTTTTGTAAATGCAGCAATATTAGTATATGGCTTTACTCTTACGTAAGTATAAAATTCGTACCAATCCCAATCAGCATCCTTATCGCCACCAAGTTTGCTTAGTGGTATCGCAAAATCGAAATGGAAATGGGAATTACGCGGAACGTCTTTTATAACTCCAGTAACCTTTAAATTATCAAGAAATTGATCAGCTTGTAACGTTTTGCCTATTGGGTTTTCAGTACCAAAATATTTTTTTGCGATACTTTCTGTAATTACAATGCTGTTATTCTCTTTATAGGCGTTTTGCTGATTGCCTTTTAAAAAATGAAGAGTGAAAACCCTGAAAAAATTGCTGTCAACAAAAAATATTTTATGCTCGTTAAATTTTTTATCACCGTATTTAAAAAGAAAATTTTGTCCCCAGTCTCGATTTGCAAATGCTCTTGTCGCGCAAACAACTTCAGGAATTTCTATTTGCATGGCTACTGCCAAAGCAGGGGGGGTTGTTGCGTCCGGTATTTCAGTGCCATTTTCATTTACAAAATCTTTTACAACCCGGTAAATATTGGCAGAATCCTTGTTGAACCGGTCGTAACTGAATTCGTTTTTTACAAAAAGAAAAATCAATAAACTGCAAGCCATCCCTACAGCAAGTCCAAAAATATTTATGAATGAAAAAATTCGATTCCTGTGTATATTTCTAAGCGAGATTTTTAAATTACTCTTAATCATAAATTTGGTTTAATCTCAGTTCATCACTGATCGCTCATTACTCATTCCGTTCTTAACGATTTCACAGGGTTCGCCATCGCTGCTTTTATCGCATGCCGGGCAACCGTTATCCATGCAATCACAATCGAACTGATGATTGCACTTATAAAAATGATAGAACCTACGTGAATACGATATGCATAATTGTCTAACCACTGGCTCATGAAATAATAAGCGATGGGTGCCGATATTGCAAAGGCAATAATGATAAGCATCGTGAACTCTTTCGATAAGAGATACACAATATTTTTTGCCGTCGCACCAAGCACCTTGCGAATGCCCACTTCTTTTGTACGCTGCGCCGCCATAAATGAAACAAGCCCGTACAGACCAAGGCAAGAAATAAATATTGCAATGGCTGCGAAAATTTTATAAAGCTGTGAGAGCTCATCCTCCTGCTTATAAAAGCTGGCTATGGATGCATCAAGAAATTTGTAATCGTAAACATAATCGGGAAATGTTCCGTTCCATAATTTTTCAATATAGGGCAATACAACTTTTTCAGCCCCGGTTTTTATTTTGATGTTGATGGTTTGATACGCTTCTTTCCATGTACTTAACACAACAGGGGCCATTGGCTGGTGCAAGGAATTGGCATTAAAATCCTTTATCACCCCAACAATGTTTCCGACTTTAGTGCCGTCAAAAAAATTTACTTCTTTACCTATAGCGTCTTCCGGGTTGATTATTCCAAGTTTTTTCAGCACTGTTTCGTTCACGACAAATTCGCCCACTGTATCGCTTTGACGGTACGGATGTCCGGCAATAAATTGAAGGTTGTATAAGTTAAAATAATCAGCATCTGCCCATTTCAGATTGGACTGGAAATTTGATGCCTTTGTTGAATGATCAAATTTCAAATTGCTGTTCCAGTTATTTTCATCGGAAGGGCTTCCATAGCTGAAACTGACCTTAGCGATATTTGAATTGTCAAGCAACTTGTTCTTCAGGTAATCAGCTTTTGAAAGACTGGCTGAATCGTTCGGAAGCGGAACATTTATTATTTCAGTCTTGTCAAACCCAAGAGAAGCATTCTTAAAATAATCCGTTTGACTTACTACTATCAGCATGGCAATGGTCAGTGCTTGTGCAATTGCAAACTGCAGCACAACCAATGCCCTGCGTAAAGAAATCCCTCCAATCATCCGTGAGGTTATCTTGCTTCTTAATGCAGTGATGGGACTAAAGCCTGATAAAATAATAGCAGGATATAGGCCTGACAATAGTGTAACAACAACAATAAGAATTGCTGCAAACCAGATTAACATGGAATTCGAGATAAAGTTTATTGTCATCCTGGTCCCTAATAATTGGTTTAGGAAAGGCAATGCCGCTTCAGCAATAAAAAGCGATATAATGACTGCGGAAACGGTTATCAACAATGTTTCTCCAAGAAATTGGAATGCAAGTTGCGAACGGTTGCTTCCCAAAACTTTTCTCACTCCCACTTCTCTTGAACGGTTAACTGCCTGGGAAGTGGCGAGGTTGATAAAATTCATACACGCGATCACAAGAAGGAAGATTCCAATTAAGGCAAGCACATCTATCAGCTGGTGACTAAAGGTGTGACCCGTGTAGTTTCCAAAACGACTATCATAATGTATTTCTGTCAACGGTTGCGCCACGGGCGCATCGGCCGCGAAGTCTCCGGACTTGTGCTTTTTGGCAAAGTCCACCAGTTGTGCATTGAATTTTTTTACTGGCAAGCCGGCCGGCAACACCACAAAGGTGTAAGCATCCCCGAAAGTGCTTTCCCAATCAGTCAGGTTACCTTTTAGACCAGTGTTCTGAATAGCGGAGTGCCCCACAACAATGCTTAGTGGAAAATCACTGTTTGCAGGAATGTTCTTTAAAATTCCTGCTATTTTATAAACCGTTTTATTATTAACCTTTATTGTTTTACCGAGCGCTGACTTCCAACCTCCAAAAATTTTTTCTGCCGTTGCTTGCGTCAGAATTGCATTGGTTGGCTCTTTTAATGATTGCTCACTCCCGGCTAGCAGGGGGAAATCAAACATTTCAAAAAACTCCGGTTCTGCATAATAAAAATTAGGGTCAATGAATTTTTTTTGTTGCTCATTTCCAACATCAACTGTTATCTGGTGCTGGCTTCGCAAAAAAATCGAAGCCACTTGTTTTATTTCCGGAAAATCCATTCTTAATTGTGGCCCTACCGGAAACGCGCAACCAGGCGTGTATTTTATACCATCCTGTGAATGGAGCGTAGTGGCCAGGCGATAAATGCTGTTTTTCTTCTTATGGAAATTATCAAAACTCGTTTCAAATTGAATTACTAAAAATATCAACCAGCTTGCAGCAATACCCACTGAAAGCCCAAGGATATTGATCAATGCATAACTTTTATTTCTTTTTAGATTTCTTATTGCAGTTTTGAAATAATTCTTGATCATAAAGAGGCTTTTAGCTATCAGCTGTGAGCTATGAGCTCGTAGCTCATCGCTCGCTTAAATTATTCTGTTCGTAAAGATTTCACCGGGTTTGCAACGGCTGCTTTTATTGCCTGGAAGCTTATGGTTAATAATGTAATAACAACGGATGCAATGATCACCAATGCAAAAACTCCAAGACCAATATCGATTTTATATTGATATGTTTTTAACCAGTTGTTCATTAAATACCAGGCAATGGGTACAGCTATGGTGCACGCTATCAAAACGAGCACAACAAAATCTTTTGAAAGCATTTGCCATATCTTTTGTACACTGGCACCTAAAACTTTGCGTACACCTATTTCTTTTATACGCTGTTCTGCCATATAGGAAGCAAGACCAAACAATCCTAAACAGGAAATAAAGATGGCGATGATAGTGATTGCAGCAGCCAGGTTAGCCACCAATTCTTCGTAATTAAATTTTTTGGCGTACGCTTCGTCTGCAAATTGATAGTCGAATTGCGCATTATATTTTTCGAAAATTGGTTTTATAGTATTGATTGCTTTTGACATGGAGACGTTTGGATTTATCCGCACAATCAAAGCATTCACCCAACCAGGAGAAAATTTTATGATCATTGGCGAAATGGATTGAAAAGGAGATTCCATTTGCAGGTTTGGTACCACACCAATAATCATTCTGTTCTGACCATTCCACTTGATGGTTTCACCAACAGGGTTTTTCAACCGCATAAGATTTACGGCAGCCTGGTTCAGCAAA
>DASYSW010000137.1:0-2548 GCA_036002905.1 Chitinophagaceae bacterium | reverse complement strand
AAAGCAAGCTTTGCCAGCTCAGATGTTTGCAAATTCATTCCAATAATTGGCAGACGGATCCAACGGCTGCCCTCATTCATACTTAATCCAAAGAATAAAGTGTAGATCAGCAATGGAATCGACAAAAGGAATAAGAACTGCGCAACCTTGGAGTAGATAATATAGTTGACACGATGAGCAAAATAAATAATGCCAATGCCCAATATAATAAACGCCACCTGCTTAAAAAGATAGATCTCTGTATTGCCTCTGTAATTTTTATAGGCAAGCGAACCAGTAGCGCTATATACAACGAGCATTGATATCAGCGCGAGCAATACAACGAGGGCCCAGATCACTTTGTCACCTTTTGTCCGGTGAGTTAGGTGGTATCCCCATCCCTTCATTGGTTTTTGCAGATTTCCTATTTCTTCTGAATACGACATAATGAAACTCAAAAAATTTTATCTTTCCAATTGGTATTTATTACTCACGACTCACGACTCACAATTCCTTCACCGCCTGCTTAAACTGGTTTCCCCGGTCCTCATAATTCTTAAACAGATCGAAGCTGGCGCAAGCGGGACTCAGCAGCACAACATCTCCTTTGTTGGCAAAGTGAAAAGCAGCGTGCACAGCTTCTTTCGCACTGCCTGTATTCACAATCGTACTTACGGTACTTCCAAATGCCTCGTGGATCTTCCTGTTATCCACGCCCATGCAAATGATCGCCTTTACTTTTTCCTTCACCAGGTCTCTGATCAATGAATAATCATTTCCTTTGTCGACTCCGCCCAATATCAGTATCGTAGGCTTTTCCATGCTTTCCAATGCATACCAGGTGCTGTTCACATTCGTGGCCTTGCTGTCATTTATAAACTCAACTCCGCGCACTGTCGACACATATTCCATGCGATGTTCAAGACTTTGAAAAGTTTGTACGGCTTCGCGGATCTTTTCTTTTCGAATCTCCATCGTAGCAGCAGCCAGGCAAGCAGCCATTGTGTTATACTGATTGTGCTTTCCCTTTAATGCAAAATCAAAAACACTCATGGCAACAAAATCAGCTCCCGTTCTTACGTACATATCTCCGTCTTTTATAAAAGCTCCATTTGGTACTTCACTTCTCATAGTGACTGGTAGTTGGTTTGATTTTATTTCAATCCCGATAACCATCGGGCGTTTCAGATATTTCATCGTTACTTCATCATCCGCGTTATAAATAAAATGATCGTCGCCGGTCTGGTTCATTACGATCCTGAATTTGCTGCGGATGTAGTTTTCGAAATTGTATTCGTAGCGGTCAAGATGATCTTCGGTGATATTAGTGAGTATGGCCACGTCCGGCCTGAATGTCTTAATATCATCCAGTTGAAAACTGCTGATCTCTGCTACGTACAATTGTTTTGGGTTTATGGCAACCTGTCTGGCAAATGAATAGCCGATGTTTCCAACCATCGCACAGTTCAATCCCGCTGTCTGGCAGATGTGATAGGTCAGTGCCGTTGTCGTTGTTTTTCCATTACTGCCTGTAATGGCGATGGTCCTGCTATTTCCTTTGAACCGGTAAGCCAGCTCTATTTCACTAATGATCTCAATACCTTTCTTCCTGATCTTTTTCACCAGTTCGTTCTTTTCGCCAATACCGGGGCTCTTTACAATTTCACCAGCATTCAGGATCTTCTCTTCAGTATGCTTTCCTTCCTCAAATTCAATTCCGGCCGTTTGCAATTCGTTGCGATAAACCTCTTTCAAAGAACTTTCGTCGGTGAGAAACACATCGTATCCCTCTTGTTTTGCGAGCAGCGCAGCACCAACTCCGCTTTCTCCTCCGCCCAATATGACCATTCTTGTACTCATAGGCCTCATCCTCTTGTCCTTCTCCAAAGGAGAAGGAGGCCGTTCTTTTTATACTTTCTTCGCCTGTTGTCGCTAAGGATTCCAACTTTTTTCATTCTATTCAACTCTTGGTTTTTTCGTCGGTGTCCTTAGGCACAAAAGCAGGCTCAAATGCGATGTACGGAATTGGTTCTTCAAAAGCATTAGATCATTACTGCACCACAATCTGATCTGGATTACCCGATCTCTATCGGGATGACTTTTCAGGGATCTTGATACGTGGTTTTCCAGTAATGCCTTTCGCCCTTACTTACTATGTCCCGGTCTATCGCATCTTTAAAGTGGCCACTGAAAACAACACACACAAAACAGTTATAATCCAAAATCTTGTTACAATTTTTGCTTCGTGATACCCTTTTTTCTGATAATGATGGTGAAGGGGGCTCATTAAAAAGATCCTTCTTCCAACGCCATATTTTCTCCTTGTGTATTTGAAATAAGTTACCTGGAGCACCACGCTTATATTTTCTACCAGGAACACTCCGCAAAAAATGGGTATCAACAATTCTTTATGAACGATAATTGCAATTGCTGCTATGATTCCGCCAAGAGTTAAACTTCCCGTATCACCCATAAAAACCTGCGCCGGATACGAATTGTACCACATAAAACCAATACACGCACCGATCATGGCCGCGATAAAAATCGATAGCTCCGCCAGGTTGGGTAT
>DASYSW010000136.1:0-7672 GCA_036002905.1 Chitinophagaceae bacterium | reverse complement strand
GACAAGTCAAAAATCCAATATCAATTTTCAATTTTCAATTTTTACCCTAGGTTTTACAAACTTTCCAATTAGCATTCACAACCTGGGAATCGTCAATCCTCCATCTACCATGATCACCTGCCCGGTGCTGTATGTAAAATTTCCGCTAGCAAGAGATACCACAACTTTTCCAACATCTTCCGGTTCTCCCCAACGTTGTTGCACACATAAACCTTCGTTGATCAGTTTATCGTACTTTTCCTTAACACCTGCGGTCATGTCTGTGCGTATGATGCCCGGTCTTACTTCAAACACGGGAATATTAAATTCACCCAACCTCACAGCGAATAATTGCGTCGCCATACTTAACCCGGCTTTTGAAATACAATATTCTCCGCGGTTTATCGAGGCAACGGTTGCCGACATAGAAGAAATATTGATGATACAGCCCGTAAATGTTTCATCATTTTTCTTTTGTTCTATCATCCAATTGGCTGCTCTTTGCATAAGAAAATAAGTTCCCTTGAGATTGACAGAAATAACATCGTCAAAACTTTCTTCTGTTGCTTCGAGTATGTCGTTACGAACTTTTGGTGCAATGCCTGCATTGTTGACGAGCACATGAAGGGCACCATAGTGTTTTCTCACTTCATCAAGAATATGCTCCCTGTCTGCTGATGATGAAATGTTTCCCCGGCAATAGATAACGTCATTACCAAAATTTTTTAATTTTTTCACAGCATCATCCACATCGGCAGCGCTCCGCGTGCCGTTGATAGCAACATCAAAACCATTTGCGGCAAGTTGAGTAGCAACGCCAAAACCAATGCCCCTGCTGCCTCCTGTAATTAAAGCAATTCTTTTCATGCTCTTTTATTATTTAAAGTCCAGGTATATCCACCCAGCATCGTTTACCCCAGCTTTCCAAGCCTTTTTCGGCAAGTTGTACGCCTTTTACACCTTCATACAGATCCCAGGCAAAAGGCTCGTTTTTTACCACGTGTTTTAAGAACAGTTCCCACTGTATCTTAAATGCGTTATCATAATTTTCTTGTTCAGGTACTTTTGCCCAACCCTCAAAAAAATTGATCGTTTGGGGAATATCAGGATTCCAGACAGGCTTTGGCGTATTTCCATAATGCTGGATGTAACACTCACGCAAACCAGCAACGGCCGAGCCTTTGGTGCCATCCACCTGCAATGTCAAAAGATCATCACGTCTTACACGCACAGTCCATGAAGAATTGAATTGCGCAATAATATCTCCTTTGAGCTCGAACGTTGCGTAGGCAGCATCATCTGCAGTGCATTTATATCGCTCGCCATGTTCATCCACTCTTTGCGGAATATGTGTAGCACCGATACAGGAAACAGCTTTTACTTTTCCAAATACATTGTCGAGCAGATAACGCCAGTGACAAAGCATGTCAACGATAATGCCGCCGCCATCCTCTTTTCTGTAATTCCACGACGGACGCTGTGCAGGAATAGTATCGCCTTCAAAAACCCAATAGCCGAATTCACCACGCACTGAAAGTATTCTGCCGAAAAATCCTTCCTGGATCAGTCGCTTTAGTTTCAGGATGCCGGGCAGCCAGAGCTTATCCTGCACCACTCCATTTTTTACACCGGCTTTTTTACAGAGCTGGTATAATTCCAATGCCTCTTCGGTACTCATGGCAACCGGCTTTTCGCAATAAATATGTTTGCCTGCCTTGACCGCTTTTTTTACAGCATCTGCGCGTCTTGTTGTTGTTTGAGCGTCGAAGTAAATAATGTTTGAAGGGTCCACAAGTACACTTTCAAGATCGGTCGTCATTTTTTTCACACCGGACAGTGAGCAAAGTCGTTGCAGTTTATTTTCATCGCGTCCTACCAATACGGGGTCAGGCATGATCGTTTCACCCGGACCAGTTTTCACACCACCTTGTTTTATTATTTCAGCTATGGACCTGAGCAAATGCTGGTTGGTCCCCATCCGCCCGGTAACACCATTCATGATAATGCCTACTTTAATTTCCTTCATAAAAACTTACAGTTTCATTAAAAGATTTTTTTATTCAAATGTTCATATTCAAACAAACTAAAAAGAATTTCAGTGAGAATTAAAAAGGAAGATATTAATTTTATTCCTGCTCATTATTTCTATTTTAGGTTATCAAAATTATGGCACTGAAGAGCCGCGATGAATATTTCAAGACATGAGAGGTAAATTCATTTTATTGGCCCCTTTAATTTTGTTGCTTTTTAGCTGCAAGACAAAAAACCAATTTCATGAGACAAAGGATGAAAACCCCGAATTCAAACCCAACACGGTCTTTGTCGGTAATGAGGATCTGATCTCTCCAAAATTTAATGCATTAAAAGAGAAATACCACCTGGATACAATCTTTCATGGTGAGACCGACGAGTTAAAAAGGATTCTTTTGCTGAGAAACTGGATAAGAATGCACATCAGCATTAACGATCCTGGTCCTCACCCGGGCGACGGCTCCTGCGAAAGCATATTGGACTATGCATTAAAAGGAAGCGGGTATCATTGCGGACATTTTATGGTTGTGCAGAACGCCATTATGAATGCATATGGTTATGTGACACGCTGTGTTGGTTCGGGTGAGGGTGGCGAAAACGGCCATGACGGACATCATGGAATTGATGAGATATGGCTCAACAGTTATCACAAATGGTTTTTATCCGATGCGAAGTATAACAGTCATTTTGAAAAAAATGGAATTCCGCTATCTGCACTTGAAGTGCGTGATGAGTATTTGAAAAATAAGGCAGCAAATATTGAAAGGGTAAAAGGCCCGGGCAGAACGCCTCTTGAATTTGATGAAGAATACAAATGGAGTAAAGAAGACTTTGCCAGGTGGTATGCATGGCTTGAATGGGATAAGTATAACAACAGGTACACTAACTGGCCGAACGATAGCGCTCAGTTGATCATGTACCAGGATGAATATTTCAAAACCCACAAATGGATATGGGATGGCAAACCTCATTGGGCATACAATACTCCATTCATGGATCTTGTACCGGATCGAAACGCGATCGAGTGGACGCCGAATACGATTGCTTCAAAAATTGTCATTGAAGGAGACAAGGCCTTTGTAGAACTCACCTCCAACACACCGAATTTTAAAACTTACCAGGTGAAGGAATTACCCGGAGAAAACTGGAAGGATATTCCTGCTAATATTGATTTATTATTGGAAAAGAACAAAAACGAATTCGTGTTTCATAGCGTAAATCTTGCCGGCGTTGCCGGCCCCGATCACAGGATCACCATCGAGAGATAATTTCTTTATAACTGGGTTTACTTTACTTTTTTGGTTTACTGAATATGAACAAAGGTCTCCTGCCCGCATTCTCTTTACTTATCGCTCTGTCGTCATCATTTGGTATGGAGGGACAGGTGCGCGTAACAATACTTGACGACTTTGAAGATCCGACTGCTCTAAAAAATTGGAAGGGGCCTGCAATTATTTCAAACACATTTCCCTCACACGGTAAAAATTGCCTTGAACTCAAGGCTCCCCAAGGACAATCTTTATGGTTGGAAACAGAAAACATCATAAAAGACTGGACGGCATTTGATCATTTGAAATTTGATATTTACAATCCTTCCCCCACTCTTCATTACGGTTCTATGCAGATCTTCGATGAGTTATGCACAGATGAACAGGCAGAATTCAAAGGTCAGAGTTACAACGGGGATAAAATATTCATGAATACCGGTTGGAACCATTTTGAATTTATTTTACCTACTGCACAAGTTGAAGAAGGAAACCGGTTTCTTGAATTGAAACGTATTCGCAAATTGCGGTTTTCATTTGGCGTGATCAACCACACCCTTTATTTGGATAACCTGCGACTAACTTCAGGTTTGGAAGGCAATAAAACACAATCTCATGCGGATCCGCGCGACTGCAGGGTCGTTATTGACAATCGCTATGTTTATCCAGGCCTCATGGGACCCATTGAGAAGATCAAAACAAGCCCGCCGTTAGCTCTGTTAAGAAAGCAGGCAGCATCTGCAATTGAACAGCTAAAACACGAAATCAATATTGAAGAAATGCAGGGAATGCAAACATCGTATCAACGTATTCCGCTTATTACTGCTGATGTCGGGCTTGGGATAAGAAATAAACTTGTTTGGTTTCAAAGTGAGGAAGAAGAAACCAAAATTTTGAAGTATATCATAAAGTCATGTTCAGGAAGTGCACAAGAAATTGAAAGAACACTGTCGGCAAAGCAGGGGAATGCACTGATCGAGCCTGAAAACGATGTGGCTAGCCATGTAAAATATCAATCATTTTATGTTCCTCCTTATCCTGATTTTAAAAAATTAAAACCTAAAGACGGTTTTTATCGCGATGAGAACGGCAACCCTGTACTTGTTTTTTCGATGCTCCAATTGAATACCGGGCCTTTGATGGATTATTTCGCACCGTTCAATCATCGCATTGAAAGCTTTACGGTCGGCGGCGGTTCCCGCTATGATATTGAAAGTTCTCCTGTTTATAAAGCATTTCACAACGATTCCGGGACGCACCGTGTTGGCTGGGACGGTTGGTGTGGTCACCTGATAAAAGACCGGTGGGCAATGGGAGGTAAAAAAGAGGATGTGGTCATTTGTTTGGAAAGTCCTTCTATCCGTCAGGCTGTATTGGATTACATGAAACTTCATTACAGGGAGTGGACCGATAATCAAAACCTCCTTTATAATATTATGGCTTATGAATTACAGTACATATGCTATTGCAATAAAAGCCAGGAAATGTTTCGTGAATGGTTGTCTTCAAAGTATGACAGCGTCGACAGTTTGAATAGATCCTGGAAAACTAACTACAAGGATTTTAAAGAAATAAAAGCTCCCCAATCCCATAATGCGCGGCCTGTTGACAGCGTGAACCGTGGAGCATGGTACGACTGGGCAAACTTCAATACCCGCAGGTTCACGGATTATCTTAAATGGATAAAATCGGAAATGCAAAAATTTGACCCCACTACACCTATTACCGCCGGTGGAACGTCTTCGATACTTAACTCAGCCAACAGTGTAACGGGCATTGACGAAGAAATGATAATAAATGAAGTGGATGATGTAATACTTAATGAATCCGGAGGTTCCCCGATCTTTTCTGATCTATTAACCTCATTGAGTGAAAAGAAAAAACTGATGGTCGACCCTGAATTAGGTGGAGGAACGCATGGGATCCTGCTTCATTTTTTGCATGGCAAGTCAGACATTTCAAAATGGTGGTGGGGAAACACTCCGAGTCCTGAGTTTCTGCAAATGAATCAATCTTCCCTGCCGCATAGTAAAGACATTTCGTTGGGCGATATAGACGAAGTTCTGAGACTATCCCTGGATATAAGGCGTCTTGGACCTGAGATAGCGGAATTTACAAGAGATGAACCCGAGGTAGCAATTCTCTATTCGAAAACAAGTATTTTACAAGTACCGCCACAGCAGGTCCAATCGGGTCGCACAGCATATATCGATGCACTGTATTCCGCGTGGGAGGGATCGCGATTCCTTGGATGCAGGATCGGGTTTGTGAGTGAAGATCAAATTTTGTCAGGCAAGCTCAAAAAGATCAAACTCCTTATTGTACCCGCAGTTAAATTCACGAAACCAGGAGTCGTTGAAGAGATTAAAAAGTATATCCAGGAAGGCGGGGCAGTTGTGATCATTCCTGAATCCTTTATGTTCAATCAATATGCACAGGAAAAAAATTGGATCGCAGAATTGGGAATTAATATAACCGGGGTTACGATGCCAACCGTCCTTGGTAAAAATGAAAAAGTTCAAAATTATGACCAGAGTTTTTCCCAGTCGATCTTATACGGCGCAGTTGAGAAAAAAATAACAATATTGAGTGAAGATATATTTTCAAACGAGCCCAAAGCTCTACCGATGGTTTCAAATGGACTGGTACAAACAATCGGACCGGGTAGCTATACTATACTAGCAAAATTTGAAGATGGCAACCCAGCTATTGTTCATTCAAAGATCGGAAGCGGATCACTTTATTATTTGGCGGCGCCACTTAGATCAAACGATTATCACGTATTATTTTCTTCTTTAGCGAGGACACTCACATTAAAAAGGCCCGTAACAGGAATTGATCAAAACAAAAAATTGGTTACAGGAGCAGAAGTGCGCGGAGTAGAGAGAGATGATGACTGGCTTGTCTATGCGAGTAACCTGCTCCCGAAGCCAGTTGAATTTGATCTGCTTGTTGAAAGGCAACATGGTGCTATTCAGAACCTGAGGAGTTTACTCAAACTTCCCGATGAGCATATAAAGCTTGAACCTTACCAGGAAACAATATTTCGAATAGAGAAACTAAAAGCGCCTGGTAAAGAATAAGATCTTAAGTACTGAGGCGGGTTGAATTAATTCACCACACAGATTCTGTGTTAAGAACCAAATGATTTAAAATATTTATTTTTGTTCTTTAAGGCGGCTCAAGCCAGCCTGTTCAGGGAGTAACAATTTGTTGCTCCCTGGTTTTTTGTAAATAGTCTTTATCATAAGGTGCTTTAGTTTTAAATATAGTGTATATCAGTTCTAGTAGTTTTCGTTGGACGGCAACTGCTGCTTTCATTTTTATTCCGTGTTTGGATATCAGCCGTGCATAGACTGCTTTGTAGCGTTCGTCTCTCCGTATTGCTGTCAGAACCGGAAAGTGCATGGCTTTTCGCAAATACTTATTTCCTTTTTTTGAAATCCTCGGTTTGCCTTTTATGGAAGTACCTGATTGCTTTTCCCTGACGTCCAAACCTGCGTAGCTCACTACGAAGGCTGGACCAGACAAGCAGAGAGCGGAGAAATTATACCTACCAATCCAGGTTACTGTATTTCTATTTTCCCGAGATAATACCAACCCTCTTCATCTTTCCCTTCAATTGCCAATTGTACCCTTGGCTTGTGCGTCAAAGGATCGACAATTGCTATTTGCACATCGTAAGCTCCAGCCACAAAATTCTTAGGAATAAAAACGCTGTTGTCATAAATATTATCGCCCGGCAGCCATTCACGAATATTGGCGCCAGTCAAAAAAATTACACTGTCCTTATCGTTCTTTAGTCGAAGAGCAAGCTTGAATTGTTTATAACATGGTGTCACACCCTTGTTTTCCCACCATGTTTCAAATGGCAACTTGCTGTTTCTTTTTGTGACCTGCGGGCAGGAAAATTTTCGGAGCACAAAACGATATCCCATTTTTTTTAGCCAGTCATTGACAAGAGGTTCCCATTCCGGTGGAACTGGAGATGACTTTGCGTTGAAAGAGGAAATGTGCCACTTGAGCGTTTGGTCAAAAATATATTTTACCTGCTCCTCTTTGTATCCCTGGTTATTCTTCCACTCATAAAAAGTGCCACAGATCTCCAGGCTTACCGGGCCTTTCTCCCAACTGTCTTTCACACCAAACCTAATAATCGATTCAGGATAGTAATCGTACATGTGTGTCCAACCATTTTGATCTCTTGCCCAAAAGCCTAAGTCACCAATACAATCAACTCTCCAACCAATATTGCCTTGAGTGTTTGCATACTTATTGGTTTTTTCATCAGTTAACAATGCTATCAATGGCGTTTTTTTGAAATTATCCGTGTAGGCTTTTACAAGGGCTTGTCTTGATTTCTCAGAAAGCAATGCAGAACCGCCTCCTTCACCCCA
>DASYSW010000135.1:0-4374 GCA_036002905.1 Chitinophagaceae bacterium | reverse complement strand
GGAACTTGGTAGTCTTCTTCACAAACTTTCCGTAGATAGGGTGTTTTACCTTTCTTTCTACAGCAACAGTGATCGTTTTTGTCATTTTATTACTGGTGACAACACCGATCCTTGTTTTACGTAAATTTCTTTCAGCCATTTTATTTTTGTTTTGGCCCTGGTAGATACAAGGCATCCCTTGTATCTACCATGACATTATTAAGCTTCTAATTCTTTTTTCTTCAATTCAGTTTTCAAACGTGCAACATCGCGACGGAGATTGCGGATCGTGATCGGGCTCTCCAAGGGAGAGATTGCATGAGCAAACTCCAATTTCTTCAAACGCAATTCATCCTCTTTGATCCTTGCTTTCAGATCCTGTTCGTTCATGCCGTGAATACTTTTTTGAAAATCTGTTATCTTTCCCATCGTTATTACGATTTATTAATTATTGCGCAACCATGTCCCTGCGCACAACGAATTTTGTTTTGATCGGTAACTTTCCTGCAGCCAGTTCCAAGGATTCTTTTGCTGTTTGTTCCGGTACTCCATCCACTTCAAACAAAATACGACCCGGCTTTACGACCGCTGCCCAGAATTCAAGATTACCTTTACCCTTACCCATTCTCACTTCAAGCGGCTTGCGCGTGATCGGTTTATCAGGAAAAACTCGAATCCATACATTTCCTTCACGTTTCATGTGCCGAGTCAATGCCTGGCGGGCTGCTTCGATCTGGCGGTCAGTTAACCAATGCTGCTCCAATGCCTTTAATCCATATGAACCAAAAGCAATGGTAGCTCCTCGTTTAGCGTCGCCCTTCATGCGGCCCTTCTGCATTTTCCTGTGCTTCGTTCTTTTCGGTTGTAACATTTTTTAGCTTTTAGCTTTTAGCTGTGAGCACTGAGCTCCTCAGCAATAAATTTCATTTCTAACAGCTCGTAGCTCATGGCTCGGAGCTTCCAATTATCTTCTTCCTCCTGCACCCCTGTTTCCACCGCTTCTGTTTCCACCGCCACCGCTTCTGTTTCCTCCGCCACCCCCCCTGTTTCCACCGCCGCCACCTCTTCTATCATCCCTGCGATCCCTTCTGTCATGATCGCGCCTGTCATCTCTTCTGTCGTGGTCTCTTCTGTCTCGTCTGTCGCTCACTTCACTCTTGCCTCCGACAAAGTTTGGATTGAGATCTCTTTTAGTTAATATCTCACCCTTACAGATCCAAACCTTGATACCGATCTTTCCATATACCGTTAAGGCAAACACATTCGCATAGTCAATATCCATACGGAAAGTATGAAGCGGTACACGACCTTGCTTGATCTCTTCTGTACGGGCAATTTCAGCACCACCCAAACGGCCACTCACCTTTACTTTAATTCCTTCAGCTCCCATCCGAAGCGCAGAAGCAATTGACATTTTAATAGCTCTTTTATAATTGATACGGTTCTCGATCTGTCTCGCAATCGTATCTGCCACGATCATCGCATCCAGCTCAGGACGACGGATCTCAAGAATGTTGATCTGCACGTCTTCTTTACCTGTCAGCTTCTTCAATTCTTCTTTAATCCTGTCAACTTCACCACCACCTTTACCAATGATGATACCCGGCTTGGAAGTATGGATAGTAATGATAAGCTTACCCAAGGTTCTTTCAATAACGATCTTTGAAATACCACCTTTGTTGATACGCGCATTCAGGTAAGTCCTGATCTTATTATCCTCGATCAGTTTGGCAGCAAAATCTTTTTTATTGCCATACCAGTTAGATTCCCATCCACGGATGATGCCTAACCTGTTACCAATCGGATTTGCTTTTTGACCCATGTTTTATTTTTAAAATTCAAGAAACCAAATCTCTCCGAAGGAGTCCTTTCGGACAAATCTCAATTACCCTTTGGAACTTGGTTCTTGGTTCTTGGTTTT
This sequence comes from Chitinophagaceae bacterium, assembly GCA_036002905.1. Taxonomy (GTDB): domain Bacteria; phylum Bacteroidota; class Bacteroidia; order Chitinophagales; family Chitinophagaceae; genus VBAU01. The sequence goes on along the minus strand of DASYSW010000135.1, from coordinate 2,474 downwards.
TATTTAGATTTCTTAGTTGCTTTTTTTGCAGCAGCCTTTTTCTTAGAAGCTGCCGGTTTCTTTGCTGCTTTTTTTGGCTTTGCTGCTTTTGTTTTTGTCTCCGGTGTTTCCGTCGCTGCTACCTCGTCCTTCACTTCCTCCACTAATGCATCAGGATTGAATTTATTCTTCACGTCTACTATCAGCGTTACGTGGTTGCTGCGCTTGCGAACACGGTATCCACGCCCTTGCGGTGCCGGACGCATACGTTTCAGGGTTCTTGCGCCATCCACAAAAACGGTCTTTACTACCAGTTCACTTTCATCACCACTCTCATTCTTTTGCTTCCAGTTATTAATTGCGCTCAACACCAGTTTGCGCAACGGCACAGCAGGATGTTTTGGATGGTGTTCCAGTATTGCCAATACACGCTCCACTTTATGACCCCTGATAAGGTCAGCAAGCAAACGCATCTTGCGCGGTGACGTTGGATAATTTCTCAGTTTTGCTACTGCTTCCATTTTTATTTCTTTATGCTTCAGCGATCTTTTTACTTGAGTGTCCCTTGAATTGGCGCGTTGGCGCAAATTCACCAAGCTTGTGCCCCACCATAAATTCAGTTACATACACCGGGATGAATTTATTTCCGTTGTGTACCGCAAAGGTGTGGCCTACGAAATCCGGTGTGATCGTCGAACGACGGCTCCAGGTTTTTATCACCGTTTTCTTGCTTTTGCCTTCGTTGATCGCCAACACCTTTTTTTCAAGATGACTGGCTACATAAGGACCTTTTTTAATCGAACGTGCCATATATTTTAAATCTTAAATCTCAAATCCCAATCTCAAATTGGAATTTGGATCTTGTTTTTTGTTATTTAGTTAGTTTACTACCATTTTTTCTCTGGATGATCAAATGATCACTTCCTTTGTGTGGCTTGCGTGTTTTTAAGCCTCTTGAATATTGCCCGTTCCTGCTCCTGGGCTGACCACCCGACGCTTTACCTTCACCACCACCCATTGGATGATCAACGGGGTTCATTGCAACACCACGATTGCGTGGACGAATGCCTCTCCAGCGATTGCGACCAGCTTTACCCATGCTCTGCAAACTGTGATCGCTGTTACTTACCACCCCCACCGTTGCATAGCAATTGATCAATACTTTTCTCAACTCACCACTCGGCATCTTTAATATGGCATACTTGTCCTCTTTGTTGGTAAGCTGCACAGATGAACCCGCACTTCTTGCAATCTTGCCGCCTTGCCCCGGCTGCATTTCAATATTGTGAATATTTGTGCCGAGCGGCATATTTTTCATCGGTAACGCGTTTCCTATTTCAGGAGCCACGTCATCGCCACTTACTATTTTGTTCCCAACCTGCAAACCCTGGGGAGCAATGATATATCTCAGCTCACCATCAGTATATTCAACGAGGGCAATGAAGCACGTACGGTTTGGATCATATTCGACCGTTTTAACTGTTGCCTCGACGTTCTTTTTATTGCGCTTGAAATCGATAACACGATATTTCTTTTTATGACCACCACCGATGTATCTCATCGTTAGATGACCCGATGAGTTACGACCGCCACTCCGCTTCTTTGTTTCAAGCAAACTCTTTTCAGGTTCGTTGGTCGTAACTTCTGCATAAGCATTTCCGATCCTCCAACGAGTACCTGCTGTTACCGGTTTGTATTTTTTTACTGCCATTTTATTTCCCTTTTTGCGAACTTATCAGCTTCGCCAGCTATAGTTAATAGTTTAGATGTTCGAGTACAGATCAATACTGTCTCCTTCAGCAACTGTTATAAATGCCTTTTTGAATGAAGGTTTCTGCCCAGAAATGAAACCAGCTTTAGTATAGCGGGTTTTATTTTTTCCGGGACTGGTTGAAGTGTTTACATCAACAACAGTTACACCATAAAACTCTTCGACAGCTTTTTTGATCTCGAGCTTATTTGCCTTTTTGGCTACTTTAAAAGCGTAGCGACGCAGTTTGTCCTGTTGCGCATTTGCTTTTTCACTTAAGATCGGTTTTATTAATACACCAGAAAGTTTCATCTTTCTACTTTTTATTTTCGTTTAGTTGTTCAGTAATGTCCTGAACGTACAAGTGAGTGACACAACAGGAGTCAAATAGTAGCACTATTGCCTGTTACATCATCATCACTATCTATTTAAAGAACTTTACCATCCATTGCCAATTCCCCGTTGCCATTTGCCAACTACGCTTCTACTTCTTCTTCAGAAAAAATCTTTGCCGCTCCTTCAGATAAAACCACCACATCAGCATTCACAATATCATAGGTATTCATGTCACTCAACAAGATGCCATTTACCGCCGGCACATTCCTAAAGCTCAGGTGAAGATTATCGTTGTATTCAGGGATCACGAACAAGACTTTTTTCTCATCAGCCTTTAAACCACCCAGCATGTCCACAAAAGTTTTTGTTTTCGGAGCATCAAGGGTGATGTCTTCAACTACAAAAATTG
>DASYSW010000134.1:0-4992 GCA_036002905.1 Chitinophagaceae bacterium | reverse complement strand
AATGAGTTATTAAAAGACGCAAATATTATCAGCGTCGCGCCGCGCAATAATGGACGTTGGGGCACGGTGGCAAAGTTGAGTACCGATTCTACGATGGAGTTCGATTATGAAACCGTTGATGAGTCTTTTTTGCCAACGTTGAAAATTCCTTTGGTGACCGGAAGGAATTTTTCACCGGATTTTCCATCCGATTCGGCTAACTCTGTCCTGGTCAATGAAACATTTGTAAAAAAAGCTGCGTGGAAAAACCCGGTTGGAGAAACTATTAACTTTTGGTACGACAACAACAAGAAATACACTGTGATTGGCGTGGTGAAGGATTATCACTACTCTTCCCTGAGTGAAAAGATCGGTCCCCAGGTATTTACGATGAAAAAAGATAACCCCTATGGAATGGCTTTTATAAAAATAAAACCAAACACAGCTACCGCAAGTTTGAATACAATCCAAAAAACATTTAAAGAATTATTTCCCCTGAATCCCTATGCTTACACGTTCATGAATGAAGAAAATAGAAAAAACTATGAAGCCGAAGCGAAGTGGAAACAGATCATGTTGTTTGGAGCTATTCTGACAATCTTTATTTCATGTATCGGTTTGTTTGGGCTATCCGTATTGGCTGCAGAAAAACGCACAAAAGAGGTCGGGATCCGTAAAGTACTGGGTGCTTCCGTGAAGGGTGTTGTTACGATTCTTTCCAAAGATTTTTTAAAGCTGATCTGTATTGCACTAATTATCGCAATTCCGGGGGCATGGATAGTCGCTAATAAATGGTTACAGAATTATCCGTACAGGATCACATTGAGCTGGGGGTTGTTTGCATCGGCTGCGATCTTAGTCATTTTGATCGCAATCGTCACTGTAAGCTTCCAGGCGATAAAGGCGGCAATAGCGAACCCTGTAAAAAGTTTGAGGACTGAATAAAATGGGGCCGCAAGCTGCAAGCCATAAGCTTATAGCTTGCAGCATGTAGCTAAAAGCTTCTTATATGATCAGAAATTATTTCAAGACGGCCTGGCGCAATCTTCTTCGGAATAAGGCTTTTTCCGTGATCAACATTTCGGGGCTCGCATTGGGTCTTACCTGCAGCTTGCTTATTATTCTTTGGATCCGGCATGAGCGAAGCGTGGACGGTTTTCATAGGAATGGCAAGCAGCTGTACCAGGTATATGAACGCAACTATTATGACGGTAAAGTTGATGCAAGTTATCCTACCCAGGGCCTGCTTGCTGAAGAACTGAAAAAAGTAATTCCCGAGATACAATATGCCAGTGGCTTTGAATATGCGTCCGCACCAGGCACCCTTAGCACGTTTGAGGCCAATAATAAAGTAAATAAAATGGGTGGTCTGTATGCCGGGGCAGATTTCTTCAGCATGTTCAGTTATCCGTTGGTACAGGGAACTCCCCAGGGTGCATTAAACTCTCCGGGGGGAATTGCTATTTCGAAAAAAATGGCCGAGAATTTCTTCGGTAGTGCTGCAAAAGCGTTCGGGCAATTGATCCGTTTTGAGAACAAGGACGAGCTGAAGATCACCGCTGTCTTTGAAAACATCCCGGGCAATTCATCCCAGCAATTTGATTTCTTAAGAACCTGGTATGACTTCGTAAAAGAAAATGATTGGGTGCATAACTGGGGCAATACAGACCCTTCCACATATATACAACTTCGAAAAGATGCAGACCCGTTAAGGGTAGAATCAAAGATCAAAGATTTCATTTACAGGTACCGGCAAAAAGATAATTCGTTTCGAACAGAATTGGCCATTCAACCTTATCCAGAAAAATATCTGCACTCTTTTTTCAAAAACGGTTACGTCGAGGGAGGTCGCATCGAATATGTGAACCTGTTTATAATCGTAGCCGTTTTTATTCTTCTTATTGCCTGCATCAATTTCATGAACCTTGCGACTGCTCAATCCGCGAAGCGTGCGAAAGAAGTTGGATTACGCAAAGTAGTCGGGGCTGCCCGCTCTTCACTTGTTAAACAGTTTATTGGTGAGGCACTACTGTTGACTCTATTTTCCATTATGATTGCGATTATTCTATCGGCTGCTCTCTTGCCGGCTTTTAACAACCTCACAGGACAACAACTTTACATTCCTTTTACAGAACCATTGTTTTGGTTTTCGATACTGGCATTAATGATCATCACTGGTTTTGTCGCGGGTAGTTATCCGGCACTTTTCCTCTCATCGCTGAACCCGGTTAAGGTTTTAAAAAGCGGTTTAAAGCTTGGTGCCGGCAACAGTTTTTTGAGACGGGGATTAGTTGTTTTTCAATTTACCCTTTCTATCATTCTCATCGTTGGAATGATGGTGACCTATCGCCAGATGAGTTACATCCAAAGCAAGAACCTCGGATATGACAGGGATAATCTTTTATACATTCCTATTGAAGGGGAGCTCGCGAGCAAGTATGCGGTCTTTAAACAACAAGCAACAGAAATCCCCGGTGTGTTGAATATTTCGAAGATGAGAAACTCACCGACAGTTATTGAACATCATACTGGTAGCATAAGTTGGCCGGGCAAAGATCCAAACCTCACGGTGTCATTTGCTGATGGCGTTGTTGGTTATGATTTTGTAAAAACAATGAAGCTCCAATTAAAAGAAGGTCGGGACTTTTCTAAAGAATTCGGCACAGACTCGGTGAGCTTTATGCTGAATGAGACTGCTGTAAATAAAATTGGCTTTAGTGACCCTGTCGGAAAAACGGTGGTGTGGGGAAATCATCCTGGTAAAGTCATTGGTGTCGTAAAGGATTTTCATTTTAGCTCGATGCATCAACCCATCGAACCACTGATCCTGCGACTTGATGAAAACTGGGGGTGGGGTACTGTTCTTGTACGCATGAAGGCCGGGAGTACAAAGGAAGTTCTTTCAGGACTCGAGAAATTATGCGCGGCGATAAATCCAAAATTTCCATTTACGTGGCAATTCTCTGACAGTGAATTTTCCAAATTGTATCAAAGCGAAGTAATTGTTAGCAGGCTTTCCAACTACTTTGCTTTCCTTGCCATATTCATTTCTTGTCTTGGGTTATTTGGTTTGGCAACGTTTACTGCGGTACAACGGACGAAGGAGATCGGCGTTCGGAAAGTTCTTGGCGCATCGGTCCCACAAATCGTCGCAATGTTATCCGGAAGCTTTATCAAGCTTATCATGATCGCAATGCTTATCGCGTTCCCGGTTGCGTGGTATTTTATGAATAAGTGGCTGGACAATTTTGCATATAAAGTACACCTGGGTTGGCTCATTTTCTTTATCGCGGGGATGGTGGCAATGTTGATTGCTTTGTTGACGGTGAGCTACCAGGCAATAAGGGCAGCCGTGGCTAACCCGGTAGCGAGTTTGAGGACTGAATGATCGGACCACAACCTGCAAGCCGTAAGCTTATAGCTTGCAGCGTATAGCTAAAAGCTCTTTTTTAAAATTTAAAAGGTAAGAATTGATTTCTCTTTTGACTTTTGAATTTTTCATTTTGAATTAACATATAGCCATGCTTAAAAACTATTTTAAAACTGCCTTTAGAAACTTAGTTCGCCGAAGGAACTATACCATTATTAATATAGCCGGCCTGGCAGCTGGCATTGCGATTTGTCTTGTATTATTCCTTGTGATACGTTACGAAATGAGTTTTGATAATTATCACCAGAAGAAAGACAGGATCTATCGAGTGCTCACTGAATATCACCATGCAGACTCACCTGACATTTTTTATGGCAGAGGAGTTCCGGCGCCTATGCCTGCGGCTTTAAAAACAAATTTTCCGCAGGCAGAAAAGGTTGCCGTCATTTATTCTGAAGGGAACGACCAGATACAGGTTTTAGATGATAACGGTCAGCCAATAAAGAAATTTAAAGAAGAGCAGGGTGTGTTCTTCACAGAGCCCTCTTTGTTCGACATATTTGATTTCAAATGGTTGGCAGGTAGTCCCACTTCATTAAATAATCTAAACTCGGCAGTCCTTACAAAAACAATTGCCGAAAAATATTTTGGTGACTGGCAGTTTGCCATGGGCAAAACGATCAAATGGAATAATCAGGATCCTTTAAAGGTAACGGGCATCTTAGCAGATATTCCTGAAAATACCGATCTGCAATTTAAAGTTGTGATCAGGTTTGGCACCGGTTCGACTGCGCGATATAGCCAATCGAGCAACTGGGATGGAACAGGCACCAGCTATGGTTGCTATGTTTTATTACCGGCAAATGTTTCTGCAGCATCCTTCAATACCCAGTTGAGAGCCTTTGCAAAAAAGGTGAAATCTCCTGAGAACAAGGATAGCCATATTATTCAGCCGTTGAGCCAAATACACTATGATAACCACACGGGAGATTTCAGCAACAGGACAATAAGCCCTGCTTTGCTGAGGGCATTGTGGCTAATAGGAGCTTTCATTCTTTTAATCGCTTGCGTGAACTTCATTAATCTTTCAACTGCCCAGGCTGTTAATCGCTCGAAGGAAGTCGGAATACGAAAGGTACTTGGAAGTAATAAGGGCAATCTTAAATTCCAGTTCATCACCGAAACATTTTTGATCGTGTTGATGTCGGTTCTCCTCGCGATCATCATTGCCATTTTTGCTTTGCCGTTTATTGGAAAAGTTATGGCAAAACCTCTTTCTTTTAACCCGGCTGATTATCCTGCGATCGCTTTATTTCTTGCCGGATTAACAATTGTTGTTACTGCACTTGCTGGTTTTTACCCTTCTATTGTGTTATCCAGGTTTAATCCTATCACTGCGTTAAAGAACAAAGTAGCAGAAAGGGCGACAAAAGGAATTTCACTGCGTAGGGGCCTGGTTGTTTTCCAGTTTGTTATTGCGCAGGCGTTGATCATCGGGACACTGATCATCGTCAGGCAAATGGACTATTTTACTCACCAGCCACTGGGCTTTGATAAAGCGGCCATTGTAAATGTTCCTTTCCCGGGTGACAGCGTTGGCAGAAGCAAGCTCGATTACTTACGCGAAGAACTGACCAATATTA
>DASYSW010000133.1:0-8516 GCA_036002905.1 Chitinophagaceae bacterium | reverse complement strand
AGTTAAACCAGTGACTTTTTTAAACTGGTTGGATAGATGCGCAACATTGCTGTAATGGAGTTTCTCGGCAATTTCGGTAAGCGTAAGTTCATTATAAATCAGCAGCTCTTTGGCCCTTTCAATTTTATGGGAAATAATGAAGTGTTCAATGGTGGTGCCCTTTACCTCAGAAAAAAGACTAGAGAGATAATTATAATCATAATTTAATTTTTCACTCAGGTAAGCGGAAAAGTTTAACAAGGGTGGCTCGTCATTGTAATGGATCATTTCAACAATAATATTCCTTATTTTTTCTATGAGCATGCTTTTTTTATTCTCAAGCAACTCAAGCCCTGATTTCAACAAGGAGGTTTTAAGCTCTTGTTCTTGCTTTGAAGAAAGCTCGCCGATGATTTCTACTTCTCCCAATTCTAACGCTGTAAATTGCAAATTCATTTTTTCCAGCTCAGCCTTTACGATCATCTTGCAGCGAAGGCTAACCATATTTTTGATAAGAAGTTTCATGTTTCAAAAGACTTAGGAGCCTGATCATTGCTCCGTTTTGAAGACGATATCAGTGATGAAAAGTTACGCAATAATTCTACCACAAAGCATCCCTGGTTAACTCCATTCGGTGAAATCCACTGGATAGATTATCTTTTATGTAAATCAATTTCGACACGAAAAGGTGTTGGAAAAATATTTGCCATCATTTTTTTATGCTGATCGTTTTGCTAGTGTTTGTTGGGATTACGTATTGTTCGCACTAGTGCCCAATTGTCTCAAATGTTGCTTCGCAGGCTTTATCTAAAATTAAAAAGCCTCCAGGTTGTTAATCCGGCAGGCTTTAACGTTGTCAATAGAGCAAAGATTAATTCCTGCTATCCTATGAAAAACCGTGTTCGAAGATCGCACTTTACATCTCTGCACCATTACATCATTTCGGGAAACGTTTACATAATTTACTGGTTCTCCTAGTAGCCTTACGCAAGGTTCTTTAACCCGGTATCTTTTTCGTGAGTCTTGATGGAAAAATCAATTGGCCCCGCCAGCACTATGTTTTTAAAATGTCCTAACTGGCTAATTCCTCCCAGCAACGGTCGACATGACAATGTCTGAGAAATGGCAATCCTATATATTGATTGCCAAACTCATGCTTAAAGCTGCTTTCGCCGAAATTGAATTCCAAACCAGTAAATCATGCAACACAATCAGGTAATAGTGTAAGGAGCAGAAAAGACATTCGGTCTAACTTTGCGCAATTAGTAAAAGCATTCATAAAGAATTGGATTCTTCAATTCAGGATTTCCGTTTTTGCGTTTGTAAAAAATCACTAATGAATATTATTTATGAAAAGATTATTCTCAGCGACAGGCTTTTTACTTCTATGCGGTTTTGCTATTGGACAAGCAAAAGATGGAACAGCGGAGTTTCAAAAAATGGCAATTCCGCAACCTGCCGCCTTAATTTACTTGCCGTATTCGCCAGAAGTAGTTCAAAAGGCGTTAGCTGATTATTTGGTCAAGACGGGTAACAAGCAACAGGAGAATGCAAAAGGGCATTTGCTTTCCTCCAATACTTTTATTGTAAAGAATAACAAAAGCGGTGCTGATATGCATTTTGCAATTGGGTTAAAAAATAAGGATACTATCACTATTAATGAATCGGCAGTCTATCTTAAACTGAATTCTTTTTCGAACGATGAGAATCGTACAGGAGAAGCAATTCTTTTTAATATGCAGGATGCAAAAGATTACCTGGACAACCTGGCTATTGCTATTAAGCCATATGCAAGTGACCTTCAACTGAAACTACAACAAAAAAACCTATCGGATGCGCAGGATAAGCACACGTCGTTGATTACAGAAGGAAACAAACTTGAAGACGAAAGAAAAAAGATCCGGGTCGAGATTGATGAAAATAAAAGTGCCAAAAAAGAGACGCGCCTTGTTGAAAGAAAAATAAAAAACGAGAGGTTGATTGATGAAAATCTCACAGCCCGTCTGAATTTGAGCGATGATATTACAAAACAAATTGCCGCGCTGGCTTTATTGACAAATTAGGCGAACAGTATTTACTGGACGGGGGTAATTGAAAACAGCATGAGGAATTCTTCATGCTTTTTCTTTGGAAAGAAGAATGTTTCACGAAAATTATAAATATTCCCAGCAACTAGATCGATCAATCTTCCTTTCCCAACCTCAAACTGATTTCCTCAAGCATCGAAAGCTGCTTTGCCTGTATGTCGTAAGGCGATTTTATTTGATCACCTAACAGGAGACCGGATTTTTGATGCAAACCACGGATGCCAACTTCAGCCTTTAGGTTGATCAGGTATTCATTCTCGCTTTGCCCTGTCTTTTTCTTCCTGTCGATTTTGGCTCATCATAATTATCGGGCCCTGCAGTGCAGCCACTCAGGACAAAAGAAGATTCATAAGTATAAACGGGTAAGGATCAAATTGCTTTTCCCAATGGCCATGACGTTGTAACTGATCCAGGTAACGATTATTACAAGGAACAGAAGAATGAATTTCCAACTTCCCCCAAAACGGGCAATCCTATCGGAAAGTTTTTGTCCTTGTGACAGGATTTCCTTTGGCGGATGCAATAAATTATTGATGATAAGACCTTCTTGATGGATTGTATCGTTTACAATTTTATGGAGCTTACTTGTATTGGCGACCACTGTTCCGGCGTTGCGTCCAATTGGATATCGCCATTCGTTGCCACACACACTCCATGTTAAATAAAACCCACGCCACCCTGGTGGCCTTCTGCATAAAAGTCCTGGGCCAGCATGACATTCACACCCTGGTACTCGAGGTAATTTTTATCATTCAAATGCATTTGGTTCTGCGATTGAGACCTGAAACCAAAAAGGAGGAGAACAATAACCAGATATTTTTTCATGGTGCAAACCTCGTCATTAACGAAGGTTAATTGTGATTAATTTCCAGCAATTATGCGTACTCTTTTTACATAATGCAGGGAACGATGCTTAAATGCAGGTAAGGAACGTTTCCTCGCACCGCCGTCACTTGGAATGGGAGCAAAAAGAAAAGGGTTCCAGCTTTCGCTAAAACCCTTGTTCTTTTCCTAAAGTGAACGGTTTCTTGACCTAAGAAAAATTTTCAAACTCAATTGAGATTAATTTCCGTCTTCCTTTTCTCCGTGATATCTTTTATTCCTCCACCGCAGATCCAGCCATTCTCAGCTACCCAGTTAATGAACTTATCCATGATCGTATCGGTGTTTTCAGAGTCGGGCACGTTTACTACCATGTTTATTTCAATTTCTTTCATCGCGCAAAAGTACAAACTCAACGCATTTGAAAATATACCACAGAAGCGAAAGTGTAGTTCTAAAAGACATAACTTTTCGTACTTGCAGGGAGACTGAAATCCTCAAGAATTGAAATTGGATATTTTCCTTATTTGACCTGTGCCACGTGCAGCAATTTCTTGATTACGCTCATCATCTTATCACCCTTCTCTTTGATCTGCTCCTCTGTCCACAGCAAACTGATCGATGAAGAGATGCAACGACTCATGATTGAATCGCTTTCAGAAAAGTCCTGCGACTGCAATTTTTTCAAAGCAACCTGCTGTTGGTCATTCAGGGGAGAAAGCGAAGAACTACGTTTTAAATGATCCCATTTGCGGATGTAGTGCCAGTTATTGTCATACCAATAAAAATTACCGGCCAGGACGTTCTGGGCACTGAATTCATTCACAACAGCCCGGGTGATCTCTTCGGTCGGCAGGAACCAGCTTAAAAATGTGCAGCTATCACCGGCCGGGTCCGGAATTTTTCTAAAAGAGACCTCAGGAACCTGAGACAAAATATTTTTAAGCTGCAGATGATTCTGCTTCTGAATTTTCAAAAATTGATCAAGCCTTCTTATTTGCGCCAAACCCACCGCAGCGTGCAATTCTGAAATGCGATAATTATACCCGAGAAAAGGATGCATGTCTGCACCACGGTCAGCTCCTTTGTGATCATGACCGTGATCGGAATATCCATCACATTTTGTAAAGACGTCTTTGTCATTTGTCATCACCGCACCGCCCTCGCCACAAGTAATGGTCTTTACAAAATCAAAAGAAAACGTTCCTGCATTACCGATCGTTCCAACGTGTTTTCCTTTATAAGATGCGCCGATACTCTGACAGGCGTCTTCAAGCAGTAGCAGGTTATGTTCTTTACAAATAGCAACCAGCGCATCCACGTCGGCCATGCTGCCGCACATATGTACGGGCATTACGCACTTTGTTTTTGAACTGATCGCTTTGCGCACCACATCGGGATTCAGCGTCAGCGTTTCATCAATATCCACCAACACAGGGACAGCTCCGACACTTAGTACTGCTTCGAAACTTGCAACAAATGTGAACGAGGGCATGATCACTTCATCCCCCGCACCAATTCCTAAGGCAGCAAGGGCAGTTGTTAACGCCGATGTGCCACTTGAAGTGAGTTGCGCATACTTGCTGCCAAACCTTTTACAGATCGCTTCTTCGAGTTCCTTTGCTTTCCATTTTCCCTTTCGCGGCGCATCAAATCCATATCGCATCAGGATGCCGGTCTCAAGCACTTCATTTACTTCTTTGCGTTCTTCATCACTCCATAATTCAAATCCGGGCATAGAATAATTTTAGATTTACGATTTTATATTTTGGTTAACAAAGGTAGCTAAGAACGGCGATTTGTATTTTTGATACATGGGAAAAATTGTCTGCAATCTTGCTACAAGCGTTGATGGTTTTATCGCCGACGAAAATGGCGGAGTTGACTGGCTCAATGATTTTCAAGCCGAAGACTATGGAATGATCGAATTTTTTGAGCAATGTGGCACGGCGATCATGGGTTCTAAGACCTATGAGCAGGCATTATCATTCAATTCCTGGTTTGGAAAAATGGAAGGCGTGGTATTCACTTCTCGCAAATTGCCTTCTTTTAAAAATGAAACAATAAATTTTGTTAATGGCGATCCGGCTCCTGTTGTTGAAGAACTCAACAAAAAAGAAAAAGACAGCTGGTTAGTTGGGGGCGGACAATTAATAACATCATTCATCGATCTTCACCTGCTCGACGAATTGATCATAACCGTTGTTCCGCGACTGTTGGGAAATGGGTTAGCTCTCTGCCCGTCCATTAAAGAAGTCAGTACACTACAATTACTCGATTCAAAAGCTCATGCTGATGGAGTATTACAAGTGAGATATCGCCTTGATTATGTTTAGCCGCGAATTTTATCAAGCAGTTTACTTAGGCTGGAGGCTTCCTTTTCGGAGAGGTTACTTAAAATGTCATCCATTTTGTCCTGCTTGTTGTCTAATTTCTCAAGCAACTTTAATCCTTTATCCGTAATAGTCACATCAACAAGACGTCGGTCTTTTTTGCAAATAACTTTTTTTACAAGAGACTTTGAGAGAAGACGATCGACAATGCGACTTGTATCGCTCATTTTATCGATCATTCTTTCTCTTATCGTCAGAGTGGAAAGCGGCGTAGGATGGTTGCCTCTCAGGATACGAAGAATGTTGAACTGCTGATGAGTGATCCCTTCTTCAGAAACGTATTCTTTAAGACGTTCAATGGCCCAACCATAGGTAAATAAAATATTGATCATCGCTTTGTGACGCTCATTGCGGAATTTGGTCTGGTGAATGTCTTTGGCTATTCCCATAGCATTTTTCTATTGGACGATAAATATAAAAAGTTTCAGACAGTCAGAAAAAGGGATTTGAAAAAGGCAGGTCTCTAACTCCACTTCCTCAGTTCAGGGACCAGCTTAAAGATTGTAAAGAGGTGATGCGCCTCATGCAAAAGAAAAAAATTAAGCCACATCACTATACTCAATTCTCCAAAAGCAAGATGAATACCTATACGGCGCAATTCTGTATCTTTTAAAGAAAAAACTTTTGCAATAATTTCTCTTCTTGTTGTTATGAGATCCTGCACGATCTCCCTGGTTACCTTAGAACAGTTGTCGTAAAACAAGGGATCCGATTCAGCAACGTATCTCGGAAATTGCGGCCTTTCCTCACTGAGTATTTGATCCAGGCGCTTTATAAACGCATGCTGGTAAGTAGCGAGATGAACGATGTTTTCGAAGACAGACCATTTACCAGGTATGATTTGCCGGCGGATCTGTTCATCGGAGAGCCCCTCAATAATATCAAGCAGAGACTTGTGCTGGTATTCCAGCCTCGTAGTGATTGTTGTAGATAACGCCATGCGATCGATTTAGGCATTTATCGTGAGCGGAATTCCCGGGGTTGCCAAATATAATATATGGCGCAAACTAATTTTCCCAGATTTTTACACCTTCGCTGCAATTTGAGCATATGTCGATATTCTTTCGACCTTGCAAAATCTTTGTCCGGAATTCCTTATACTTACCATTCTTCCAGATCTCTTTAAATGATTTTGTTTTCAGGTCACCCAATTGGTGCTGGGCGTCTTTATCAAAACAGCAAGGCGCTACTAACCCGTCCCATGTGATCACCGGATCGTGCCATAATCGCCAACAATGATTGGCAAGACTTCCTTTAAACTCGTAAGAGCCATTTGACTTTTTATAGCGGCTATATTTATCGATGGTCGGAATGAGATGATTGGGATCGTTTTTATAGTCATACACCTGTGCTGTTTTGAACCAAACATCGTCCACGCCCATTTCCTTCGCTAATTTCTTTACATCTTCCACCTGGTGTTCGTTTGGCTTTACTACGAGAAATTGAAAAATGATAAATGGAGTTTTACTCCTGAGTTCCTTTTTCCATTTCACAATATTTTTTGTTCCCTCAAGAACTTTATCAAGTCTGCCGCCAACGCGGTATTGCTCGTACACCTCCTGAGTAGTGCCATCAATAGAAATGATGAGCCTGTCCAAGCCGCTTTCGATGGTTCGTTTCGCATTCTCATCATTTAAATAATGAGCATTGGTTGAAGTGGCAGTATAAATTTTTTTAGATGATGCATATTTAACCATATCTAAAAAAGCAGGGTTCAGGTATGGTTCGCCCTGGAAATAAAAAACGAGGTACAAAAGATCTTTTGAAAGTTGATCAATGGTTTCGCTAAAAAAATCCTTTCTTAGCATTCCCGTTGGCCGGGTAAATGCTCTCAATCCACTGGGACATTCAGGACAGCGGAGGTTACAGGAAGTCGTGGGCTCAAATGAGATAGAGACAGGAAAACCCCATTGCACAGGCTTTTTTGTCCATTTACTGAAATAATAGCTTGCCAGTACCTTTGAAGCATTCCAAAAACGACGAACCGTAAGCTTGGAAAATAAATTGATACTATCGTTCCAGTTCAGCTTAGACATTGAATAATAAAGATACTCAGAAGTCATGACTAACTTTTATTGAGTAATGGAAAACTCTGCTTCATACAAAATTTATTTTGTTAACGACTCCGCAGCTTCCATTGATTTTGGAAATGTGATCGATAAAGAGATCAACGCAAAAGCGATCGCCTTGTTTAATTATTTAACAAAACATCCTGTCGAAGGAATGATAGAGGCTATCCCGGCTTACAGTTCTGTTTCAGTTTATTTTGACATTCTTTCGCTACGAAAAAAAATCGCATCGCATAAGAAAACATACGAATGGATTCAAAACAAACTGAACCAGGTAATGCTTAATGAGTTTACTGGTTTCAAATCAGTGCCGGAGCTTGTCCGTATACCGGTTTGTTATGATGAGGAATTTGCCATTGACTTGCCATGGATGGCCCACCAAAAAAAATTAGCCCCTGAAGAAATTATCCGGCTGCACAGTTCACGGCAGTACCATGTATACATGCTGGGATTTTTGCCCGGCTTCTCATACATGGGAGAAGTAGACGAAAGAATTGCTGTTCCGCGCAAACCAGAGCCGCAACCAATATTGGCCGGCAGCGTGGGAATTGCGAGCAAACAGACAGGCATCTATCCGTTAAATTCTCCGGGCGGCTGGCAGATCATTGGAAGAACACCCTTAAAAATGTTTGATAAAACCAAACCTGAACCCTGCTTACTGAAAGCAGGTGATACGGTGGAATTTTATTCAATCACCATTGATGAATTTAATCACATTCAAAAGGCATGAGTTTGAAAATTATCAAGGGGGGAGTGCTTGATACCATACAGGATCTTGGACGTTATGGATTTCAGTATCTCGGGATAAACCCCGGCGGTGCAATGGATCGCTTTGCAGCGCAGGTGGTAAATATGCTGACCGGCAACCATAGTTCTGAGCCTATCATTGAATTGCATTTTCCTTCGTCAATTTTTTTATTTGAACAGGAAGCAATGATCGCGGTTGGTGGCGCTGATTTTTCAGCGACCATAAACGGTGAGGATATCCCACTTTGGCAACCAGTGATCGTAGCGAAGAATAGTATTTTACAATTTGAGAAATGGAAGAAAGGAGCGAGATGTTATTTAGCGATAAGAGAAAAATTGAACATTGAGAGATGGCTGGGTAGCTATAGCACAAACATAAAAGCTGCAAGCGGTGGATTTAATGGGAGGGCATTACAAAA
>DASYSW010000132.1:0-3421 GCA_036002905.1 Chitinophagaceae bacterium | reverse complement strand
ACGTTGAAATTGAATTTGGCCAGGGGGTTCAGAGCACCAAATCTTGCTGAGTTGGCAAGTAATGGCGCACATGAAGGAACAACGCGATACGAAATCGGGAATCATGACCTGAAAGCTGAAACAAGTTTCCAGGCTGATGGCGGATTTGAGGTGAACAGCGAACACGTGTCCTTTAGCGCTTCAGCATTCTATAATCATATCAACAATTTCGTTTTCTATGAGAAAATGCAAAGTAGTTCGGGGAGTGATTCGACTCTCATTGAT
Organism: Chitinophagaceae bacterium; assembly: GCA_036002905.1. GTDB lineage: Bacteria > Bacteroidota > Bacteroidia > Chitinophagales > Chitinophagaceae > VBAU01. The sequence continues at coordinate 3,157 of DASYSW010000132.1, read as the reverse complement.
CCTGATACAGGTGAAACGTTGACTATTTTTAAATTTGATCAAAAGACTACAAATTTATACGGCATGGAATTAAGTTTAGATATACATCCCCATCCACTCGACTGGCTGCATTTTGAAAATACATTTACATTTACCCGTGCTCAATTTACAGAGCAGGTGGACGGAACAAAAAATGTTCCGTTTATTCCCGCCGCCAGATTTGCTACCGGTTTAAAGGGAAATTTCCTGACGAAAGGAAAATCTGTTCGCAACCTATATTTTGGAATGGAAAGCGATTATACGTTCAAGCAAAACCATCCATTCACAGGGTATAATACTGAAACGGCGACGAGTGACTACTGGCTTGTTGATGTTAACGCAGGAACTGATATTGTACACAGCAATAAAACCTTATTTAGTATTCACTTGTCAGCGATGAATATAGGCGATGTTGCTTATCAAAGTCATTTGAACCGGTTAAAATACTTAGCAGTTAACAATGTCACAGGCAGGATGGGCATATTTAATATGGGAAGAAATTTTGCAGTTAAAGTAAATGTTCCGTTGGATTTCAAGTGGGAATAATCTTTCGGAAGGCTATTTAACATTCTTTCCATTTCTATAATCACAAAATGAAACGGGTTTTAGTGTCTAATACCGTATTAACTAATTTTGGTTTGATGAAGGGAAGTGTCCCCTCAACCGCAGCTTTAAGATAACGATCATGAAATGGAAAAATGTTCTTTCTAATTTTTTTCTCTTATTAGCAGTATTAACAGGCCAACTAGTCTTTTCGCAGGTTCCTGCAGACAGCACTGCTGCTGATTCAGCATTATTAAAACAAGTTGAGCAGCAAATGCAGAGTAATAACCAGGCGACGCAACAGCCACAACAAACTCGTTCCACTCTTTCATTCAATCCCGATATTGGGGTGATCGGTGATTTCCAGGGTTCGTATATCAGTAAAGGCAATAAGAATTTTAACGCCTACCTGAATGAAACGGAACTTTCATTGCAGGCAAATGTCGACCCATATGCAAGGGCTGATTTTTTTCTTTCATTTGCCCGTGATCCGGAAACCGGCAAGTACGGCGTGGAGGTGGAAGAGGGCTATTTAACAACCCTATCGTTGCCGGCGCAACTACAGTTGAAAGTGGGTAAATTCCGGGAAGCCGTGGGAAGGATCAACCCGACACACCCGCATGCGCTGCCATTTATTGACCTGCCGAACGCATACGTAAATTATTTCGGAGATGAAGGATTAAATGACGAGGGCGCATCGCTCAGTTGGTTGATACCAAATAAAAAGTTTTACCAGGAGATTGTCTTCCAGGCTACCTCCGGTCTTTCCGAGTCCCCCAGTTTTTATCGGGGAGACAACAATCGCCTGATCTATCTCGGCCATTTGAAAAATTTTTTCACCCTGAGTGATAATGCTACTCTTGAACTGGGTTTAACCGGTATCACAGGTCCAAACGATTCTTCACGCACAACAAGTATTGCCGCCGCTGATCTCACTTACAAATGGAAACCTGTGCAAATGAATACTTATCGATCGGTCACCTGGCAGAGTGAATTTTATTATGGGCACGCGAACCTTATGGAAAATCTCTCCAGCAATTCTTTTGGTTTGTATTCTTTCCTCCAGTACCAGTTAGCAAAGAGATGGTTCCTGACGGGGCGATATGATTATGCGCAAAAACCTTACGACAAGGATATTGTTGAACAGGCGTATTCACTGACCGCGGGTTGGTACGCTACAGAATTTTCCAAGATCGAGCTGGAGGGAAAAACGACAGATGATAATGTTGCTAGCCGATATTACCAGGGATGGTTGAGATGGATATTTGTCATCGGTGCTCATGGTGCACACCAATATTGATTATAAAAAATTTTAAAGACTGTAACATGAAAAATAAATTGATCCTTTTTTTGATTTCATCATTTGGCATTTTAACACTTCGGGCCGGCACTATTAAGGTTGTAACCACGACAACGGATCTTAAAAGTATAACCGAATTAATTGGCGGTGACAAAGTTTCCGTATCATCCATTGCTACAGGTTATCAAAATCCGCATTTTGTTGATCCCAAGCCAAGCTATATCATTGGACTCAGCAAAGCGGATATGTTCGTAACTGTAGGGCTTGACCTTGAGATTGGTTGGTCGCCGCAATTACTGGCGAGTTCGAGAAATACAAAAATTCAAAAAGGTGCAGAAGGATATGTTGATGCTTCGCAGGGAATTGGCTTGCTCCAGGTGCCTTCATCTGCAAACAGGGCCGAGGGGGACATTCACATTTACGGCAATCCCCACTATTGGCTCGATCCATTGAATGGAAAAGTGATCGCGAGAAATATCGCCAATGGATTGGAAAGAGTTGACCCCTCCAATAAATCAACGTATGAGGCAAACCTGCAGACTTTCTTTAAAAAAATTGATGACAAAATGAAAGACTGGCAGGCGAAAATGGCCGCCTTCAAGGGAACGAAGATCATTGCCTATCATAACGAGTGGGTTTATTTTGAAACAAGGTTTGGTTTAAATATTGTCGACTTCATGGAACCCAAACCCGGTATCCCTCCTTCACCCTCGCAATTGGTGAAGGTGATAAAGGAAATTCAGGCGAATACCATTAAAGTAATAATTTCGTCGCCCTATTTTACAACATCGTCATCTGATGTGGTGGCAAAACAGACCGGGGTTAAGGAGCTGACATTAGCAACTTCAGTAGGCGCATTTGATCCAATAAAAAATTATTTCGATCTTTTTGATTACGATATAGAAAAACTAACTGCCATTCTTAAATAAAATACCGACCATGTTTGAAATGTTTCAATTATCCTTTATGGTGCAGGCTTTCATAGCTGCATTGATCACAGGTGCCGTTTTATCTTACCTCGGAGTACATGTTGTAGGGCGAGGAATTGTTTTCGTTGACCTTGCTCTTGGGCAAATTTCTTCATTAGGTGTAGCATTTGCTGCATTCATTGGAACAGGATTAACTTCCATACCGCTCATTTTTACCCTTGCCGGAGCCTTGCTAATGTCATTTATCAATATACGCGATAAAAGGTTGAAGCAGGAAGCGATTATCGGTATCCTGTATGCGTTTGCTTCTGCGCTCACTGTCCTGTTTATCTCCAAAACACCACACGGAGACTCGGACATACAGGAA
>DASYSW010000131.1:0-4708 GCA_036002905.1 Chitinophagaceae bacterium | reverse complement strand
AGCGGCTGGCATAATTTTAATCACTTTGGCGAATTGAATAAGATGATCACGGTCGTTTCCATCATTGTGTTTGCCGTGCAACTCATGTTTATATTTAATTTCTTCTATTCGATTTTTAAAGGAAGAAAAGTAAGACATCAAAATCCATGGGGCGCGACGACTCTTGATTGGACAACACCGATTCGCCCCGGTCATGGAAACTGGACAGGTGAGATTCCTGAAGTTCATCGCTGGGCATATGACTATGGTAAAGATGGTAGAGAATTTATTCCTCAAACAGAGCCGATTGGAAAAGGTGAAAGCCATCATTAACAGTGAAGAGTTATGAAGGATATAGCTATTGATACATACAAGAGTGAAAGAGTTGTGATCAGTAAGTTGAAGGACTATTCTCAGCTGATAAAGCCTTCACTCAGTATCATGGTGGTGTTCAGCAGTGTGATCGGTTATTTACTGGCGCCAAAGGTTGTGGAGTATGACTGGAAAATGATTGCGTTACTCTTTGTAGCAGGGTTACTGGTCACGGGTAGTGCAAATGCTATTAACCAGGTTGTAGAGAAAGACACTGACGCGATGATGAAGCGCACAGCAAAGCGCCCTGTTGCATCAGGAAGGATGAGTGTGGGAGAAGGCTGGGCCTTCGCAATTGTTACTGGCGCGATCGGCATTCTTATGCTTGGGAATTTCTTTAACTGGTTATCTGCAGGCATTGCGTTGTTCAGCTTGTTTTTGTATGCATTTATTTATACCCCGCTGAAGAAAGTGAGCTCGATATCTGTTTTGGTGGGGGCGGTACCGGGAGCATTACCTTGTTTGATCGGTTGGGCAGCGGGCAATGATGCATTATCGTCGGGTGGCTGGGTGTTATTCTTACTGCAGTTCATGTGGCAGTTTCCACATTTCTGGGCCATTGCATGGATCGCACATAAGGATTATGCAAAAGCCGGGTTCAAATTATTGCCAAGTGAACTGGGGCCGACAAAATACACAGCTATACAAACGATCATATATTCTTTGTTGTTGATACCTGTGGGAGTCATCCCCTATTTCATTGGGATGAGTGGAACTGTAAGTTTTGTGATCGTAGCGATTGCAAATGTTTTTATGGTGTGGAGATGTGTTCAATTGTATAGAAATATGGATGTACCAAGTGCAAGAAGGGTAATGTTCAGCAGTTATATTTACTTGCCCGTTGTTTTACTTGCTTTGTTGGCTGATAAATTGTAATTTTTTTTTGAAAATATAAAGTGTGATGGATATAGTGGTCGAACAATCACAACAGCGGAAAAGAATTCACCCTCACAAATTTACTTTGTGGGTTGCCATAGGAAGTATCATTATGATGTTTGCTGGTTTAACCAGCGCATACATTGTAAAGAGTAACCAGGCCGGATGGCAGGCGATAGAAATGCCAAAAGTATTTTGGTATTCGACGGCTACGATTTTAGTTAGCAGCCTCCTGATGCAAATGGCCTTAAGATCTTTTAAGCAGAGAGAGATGAACCAGTACCGCTTACTGATAGCGGGAACATTTTTTTTGGGAGTGACATTTGTCATCCTCCAGGGCATGGGATTTCAACAACTTTGGAACAGTGGGGTGCAGTTTAAAGGATCGTCAGGCAGCGGCCAATTTCTCTATGTGATCGCGGGATTGCATGCAGTGCATGTACTGGGTGGAGTGGTTGCTTTAATGGTAATGTTAGTAAAGGCATTCCTGGGAAGGACAAAATTGTACGGCAGTGTTCCGGTAGAGGTGATGGCAACGTACTGGCATTTTGTAGATTTCCTTTGGATCTATTTGCTGGTGTTTTTTATGTGGATCGGGTAGTGCGAAATGGTGAAATTGCAACGGGCTTCAACCCGCTCGCAACAAGGATAAAAGCCTGGTTCAAAAGGACCATAAACAAAAAATAAAATTCGAATAAATGACAACTACGGCAGTTAGTCAACATCAGACAAAGTGGTGGAGTGGAGGCAAAAGTCCATTCAATATTGAATATGGCAAGTTGATGATGTGGTATTTTTTGATGAGTGACTCTTTTACATTTGGTGCATTTTTGATCTCATACGGTACGATACGTTTCAGCCAGAATTATTGGCCGAGCCCAAGTTTTGTTTTTAATGCATTTCCGGGAGCAGGTCACGCTAATCTTCCTCTTGCTTTTGTGAGCTTGATGACGTTCATTTTGATCATGAGTTCAGTAACGATGGTATTGGCCGTACATGAAGGTCATCACGGAAATAAAAAAGGGGTAGTGAAATGGCTCGCATGGACAATTGTTGGAGGCTTTGCATTCTTAGGCTGCCAGGCATGGGAGTGGCATCACTTGATCACCGGTGCGCATAACGTTCTCGTAGATGGTAAAATAGAACAATGGGGACAAAGCATGAGTCACAATCCATGGGGACCTCTTGTGCCGCATGAGGAATTGCACAAGTTAGGACTTAGCGTAGCCGAAGGGGAGCATGTGTATACACCGGGACCTGTTGCATTCGGAGGATATTTTTATGGTATAACAGGTTTTCACGGTTTCCACGTTTTTTCAGGAGTAATCATCAACATCATAATGCTGATCATGGCGCAAACAGGTGTTTTTGACAGAAAGGGGCATTACCTCATGATAGAAAAAGCCGGGTTGTACTGGCATTTTGTGGATCTTGTCTGGGTATTTGTATTCCTTTGTTTTTATTTGGTCTAAAATTTTAAAATAAACGAATTAGAAATGGAGCATCCGCCAGCAACCGAGGTAGTTATTCATCATGAACCCCCGTCCAGTACAAAAAGGATCTGGAAGGTATTCTGGATATTACTCATCATTACATTAGTTGAGTTGGGATTAGGTTTGTCATTATATGCGTTGGATCTCCCGGAAGGTTTGAGAATGCATTTGATAAAGGGAGTGATCATTATTTTATCACTGGCAAAGGCATACTACATAGTTTCTGTATTCATGCATCTGGGCGATGAGATACGCAATATGATCATGACCATTGTAGTACCACTGATGTTGTTTATCTGGTTTATTCTCGCCTTTTTGGGAGACGGTAATTCATATAAAAACCTGAGAAATAAATACGACCCTTATTACAGGGACAGAGGTACACAGGAGCAACAATTAAAAAAGGAAGATCGGTTGGAAAAGAAGGGAGGAAAAGATTAAGTTATTATTCCAATAAATTTTTTTAATCTCAAATCAAACCACTGCACCTTTGCAGTGGTTTTTAATTTTGATAACGTGAACCGGAAAGCACTATACGCAATTCTCATTGCCCTGATCATACCGCTGTTGATTTTTCTATATGTAAACTCTCTTCCCAAAGCGGCCATACCTAAACCCATTTTCTATGATAGTGTAAGTTCTTTAGTAAAGAATGGCAAGCAGGTAAATGATACATCCTGGCACCGGATACCTGATTTTACACTGACCAATCAGCTTGGACAAACGGTTTCCCTGAAAGACCTGGGAACTGTCAGCGATAATGATACAAGCAGAAGGGTTATTGTAGCCGATTTCTTTTATACTCATTGTCCTACAATTTGTCCTGCCATGACAAAGAACATGAAGAGGTTACAAAACACGGTGAAAAAGGCAGTAGATGCTGACGGGCGAACAACTCAACTCGTACAATTTATCTCTTTCAGTATCGACCCCGGCAGGGACTCAGTGGCTGCATTAAAAAAATGGGCCGATCGTTTCCAGGTGGATCCTTCCAACTGGTGGCTGGTTACCGGTGATAAGCAAACGATTTATGACCTTTCATTGAAACACATGAACCTTGCCGTGCAGGATCCGCAAATTGATTCCTCATTTCCGCATACAGATATCTTTGTTCTTATTGACAAAAATGGTGTTGTAAGAGTGAGAAGAGATAAGGTCGGAAACCCGGTTTTATATCACGGGCTCGATTCTTCTTCACTCGCTAATTTATCCGAGGACATAGTATTGCTTTCACTGGAAAAAGACCGTAAGAAAAAAAGTTTTTTTGAGGGGCAACTGACAACTATTGCTGTTTCAATGCTGATCGCCTTCCTGCTTGTAGGATTGTTTTTATTTCTTTACCGAAAAAGATTCGCCCAACATTGACTATGCTGCCCGCTACCTGGAAAAAGAACGACAGAAAAGCAACGATTCTCATTGTACTTTTTTCTGTGATCGTTTTTATTGCCGTTTCAGTATTGGGACGAGTGACTCTTAATGTCGATCTTGGATTTGATCCGCATATTTTCGCCAAAGCTAATGCCGTTATTAATTCAGTGGTGGCGATCTTATTATTATGCGGCTTGATCGCCGTAAAAACAAAACACTATCTCTTGCATAAGCGCATTATGCTTTCGACCATGTTTTTGTCGATCCTTTTTTTAATGAGTTATATCTGTCATCACCTCTTCGCCGGTGAAGCAAGATTTGGGGATGTTAACCACGACGGCATGTTGAGCGAGGCGGAGAAAGTCAGTGCTGGACGGCTAAGAATAGTTTATTATTTCATTTTAGGCACTCACATTCCATTGGCTGGGATTGTTTTGCCATTTATTCTGTTTACAGCCTACAGGGCACTGATCGGTGAATTTGAAAAACATAAGAGGCTTGTGCGAATAACCTGGCCTGTTTGGTTTTATGTGGCCGTCACAGGCGTGATCGTTTATTTGATGATCAGTCCTTATTATGCATAATAAATGCCGTGTTGACAAACTGTCTTTGTGCACTTT
>DASYSW010000130.1:0-8404 GCA_036002905.1 Chitinophagaceae bacterium | reverse complement strand
CATTCCTAAATATTTTCCATCTTTCACAACGACAATTTGGGAAATCTCGTGTTTGCGCATTATATCCAGCGCATTCACGGCTAATTCATCAGGATCGATAGTTTTAGGGTTTGGGCTCATTATATTCTCAGCCCGAATATTTTCCGACACATGATTCCTTTCAAGCATTCTTCGAAGGTCTCCATCCGTAATAATACCGTGCAATTTTTTTTGGTCGTCAGTGACGGCCGTTGCCCCCAGTCTCTTTTTTGTGATCTCAACGATCACTTCCTTTAAAGATTGATGCAGTAATACAGAAGGCTTTTCATTACTGCCATATATGTCTGAAATGCGCAAGTATAATTTTTTGCCAAGCATTCCTCCGGGGTGCAGTTTTGCGAAATCATCCGGGCTGAATCCTTTTAATTCGATCAGGCAGGTAGCAATTGCATCACCCATTACTAATTGCGCAGTTGTGCTTGTCGTCGGCGCAAGATTATTTGGACATGCCTCCTGGTCAACCGTAGTGTTGAGAACAACGTTTGACTGTTTAGCCAAATAAGATTCAAGATTGCCGACCATTGCAATCAGTATATTTTGAAGGTTTTTTATGAGGGGGACCAGGACTTTTATTTCGGGGCTGCTTCCACTTTTACTAATAATCATTACAATGTCATCCTGCTGAACCATTCCCAGGTCACCATGTATGGCGTCAGCAGCGTGCATAAAGATGGATGGCGTTCCTGTGGAATTCAGGGTGGCCACAATTTTTTGTGCGATCACGGCACTTTTCCCAATTCCGCTGATTACCAGGCGACCTTTGCAACCCGCGATGGCTTCGACGGCTTTTTGAAAATCTTCATTGATAAAGGATCTAAGACCCTGGATGGACTGGGCTTCCATTTCTATTGTTCGGAGGGCTGTTTGTTTAATGGAAGATTGCATTCGTTTTGATGTTGGCTGATTGTCGCCGGTTAACGAGGCCGCAAATTTATAGTATTTTAAAGGGAATTGACCCCGCGCAAACGATGGAGTTCGAATTTTAACCTTTAGGGGGCTGGATAAATAGCGGATGGTTTGTAAATTCGCAATCTTGCCGATAGCTCCTGGTCGGGCCTGAATATTGTGCGAAAGATTCCTTCAAAAATCACTTCAAACACTATCTACCCGTTTAACTGGCGAAACTGATTACGGAAGCCTAACAACCAGGACTCAAATGTGCAAAAGTTCAATTTTGCTTGCCCTGTGATCGGTCAAAAAATCAGTACCTTAATTAAAAGCCCTTTGGGCATGGAGCACAAGATAAATGGCGACTACTACTGCAAAAAAACCTGTGGGAAAGAAAATTGAAAAACTTCCTGGAGAAACCCCGGGTAAGAAAAAACTAGACCTGCATAAGGCACTCCAGGAGCATTTTGGGTTTGATAAGTTCAAAGGCAACCAGGAAAAGATCATTGAATCAGTCCTTGCAGGGCATGATACGTTTGTGATAATGCCAACGGGAGGCGGTAAATCGCTGTGCTATCAATTGCCGGCGATGGTAAGTGATGGGCTGGCTATCATCGTAAGCCCGTTGATCGCCTTAATGAAAAACCAGGTTGATCTCGTCCGCAGCTACAGCAGTAAGGATGATGTTGCACATTTTCTTAATTCAACATTGACAAAAAAGGAGATCAGGGAAATACACGATGACCTGCAGACCGGTCGAACGAAAATGTTGTATGTAGCACCTGAAACTTTAACCAAGCAGGAGAATCTTGACATTTTCAGCGATCTAAAAATATCATTTTTTGCTGTGGATGAAGCTCACTGTATTTCTGAGTGGGGCCACGATTTCAGACCGGAGTACAGAAGGCTCAGAGAAATGATGATCCAGATAAACCCTGATGTTCCTGTGATCGCACTGACGGCTACAGCCACACCAAAAGTACAGAGCGATATCATCAAGAATCTCGATTTACGCGATCCTAAAATTTATACAACCTCATTCAATAGATCGAATCTCTATTACGAAATACAGCCTAAGATCAAAAAAGAGCAGACATTAAAAAGCCTGGTCAGATTCATCACCCAGAATAAAGGGAAGAGTGGAATTATCTACACAACGAATAGAAAGACAACGGAAGAACTCGCCGAACTTCTTCAAAAAAATGATGTCAAGGCTGTTGCTTATCATGCTGGTATTGACAGTAAGATCAGAACGGAAAGACAGGACCAATTCCTGAATGAGGATGTGCAGGTAATCGTTGCCACCATCGCATTTGGTATGGGCATCGATAAACCTGATATCAGGTTTGTTATTCATTATAATATTCCCAAGAGCATAGAAAACTATTACCAGGAAACTGGTCGCGCCGGGAGAGACGGAATGGAAGGAAAATGTATTCTATATTATTCGCATAAAGATGTTTCCAAGCTTGAACATTTGATGAGAGACAAACCACTTAGTGAAAGGGAGGTAGGCGCACAGCTGATAAATGAAACAGTTGCCTTTGCTGAAAGCGGGGTCTGCCGGAGAAAAGTTTTATTGGGATATTTTGGTGAAGAGTACAGTAAAGAAAATTGCGGCAACTGCGATAACTGCAAGCATCCAAAAGAAAAGGTCGAAGCAAAAGAGAGCGCAGTCGCTGGGTTGAAAACGATCAAGGCCCTGGATGAGCGGTTTGCTACCGAATATGTCGTGAATATTATTATTGGAAAACTTACGCCGCAAATACAAATGTTCCGGCATGATGAATTAAATCTTTTCGCCTGTGGCAATGATCAACCCCGTCATTTCTGGCATTCGCTGATCAGGCAAATGCTGCTGGAAAAATTATTAAGCAAGGATATTGAGGAATATGGGGTGCTTAAGATCACAAAAAAGGGAGAAGAGTTTTTGAAGAAGCCCAAATCGTTTAAGATCGTACTCAACAATCTTTTCGAAGAAGCAAATGAGGATGATGATGAGAATAGTGAGGATGCCACCGGAGCAGCTGCAGATGAAAAGCTTTTTGAAATGCTAAAAGAGCTTCGCCAAAAGGAAGCGAAGAAAAAAGGATTGCCACCATTTGTGATCTTCCTGGAATCTTCATTGCAGGATATGGCGACTTTGTACCCAACCAATAACACTGAACTGGAAAAATGCCAGGGGGTAAGCAAAGGAAAGGCGTTGCGTTATGGGAAGCCGTTTGTTGAAGTGATCGCAAAGTATGTTGAAGAAAACGGTATTGAAAGGCCAGATGATTTTGTGATGAAGAGCATAGTGAACAAAAGTGGCCTTAAAGTTTATATTATTCAGCAAACGGATAAAAAGATCCCGCTTGAAACCATTGCAAAAAGTAAGGACATGAGGCTGGATGATCTGCTGGAAGAGATGGAAACAATTACAGCCAGCGGCACGAAGCTAAATCTCGACTACGCCATTAATCAAATGATCGATGAAAATGAGCAGGAAGACGTGCTCGAATATTTTAAAGGTTGTGAAACTTCTTCTTTGCAGGTTGCGCAGGGAGAATTATCAGATCTCGAGCTGAGCTGGGAGCAATTAAAGATTATGCGAATAAAATTTCTTGCACAATACGGCATGTAATTTCATCTTGATTTCGGATTTTAGATTTTAGATTGTTTGATCAATCCTCTATATTTGCACCCCGATTTTGACACGCAGATAAATCGTAAATCGGCAATCCAAAATCTTAAACCAGGGATGGTGCGGTAGCTCAGTTGGTAGAGCAAAGGACTGAAAATCCTTGTGTCGGCGGTTCGATCCCGCCCCACACCACGAAGACTTCAGCATCGCTGAGGTCTTTTTATTAGCCTAATGCGTCGGCGCAGGTGTGTGTATCCCCTCGGCAATCTCTTCGATCATTTTTTTATTGAACGCTTCCAGATCTTTCGGACTACGGCTGGTTACAAGTCCATTGTCAACAATTACTTCCCTATCGTGCCAATTTGCGCCAGCATTTTTTAAATCGGTTTGAACTGAGGGATAGGATGTCAAATCACGTCCCTCAAGCAAACCCGTTTCAATTAAAAGCTGCGGGCCGTGGCATATTGCGGCCACTGGTTTTCCCGTCTCAATAAAATCTTTTGCAAATTCTACGGCCTCCTTATTTCTTCTTAATTGATCGGGGTTGAGAACACCGCCCGGAAGCATCAAAGCATCGTAGTCACCCGCCTGCGCATCAGAAATGTTTTTATCGACAGGCAGTTCTATACTCCAATGATCATGATCCCATCCTTTTACCTTTTCTTTTTGCGGAGATATGATGTGTACGGTCGCACCCGCTTCCTCGAGTGCTTTTTTAGGACTGGTTAGTTCCACTTCTTCAAAACCATTTTCGGTGAGAATTGCTACCGTCTTCCCTTTCAACTTTTCCATAATCTGATATTTAAATAAAGAATAGAGTTTAAAGAAATCTCAACAAAAACCAGACCCACGCAATTCAAGATGAATATTCTTTGATGTTTTGATTTTGGAGCAAGTCCTTCCACTCTTTTTATAAGCAAAAAAACTATTGAAAACTGTTGTTTTTCCTGTAAATGGAAAAGCAGTACAATATAATTTCATATAAGCAGTGTGTAGAGGAGTTTACATTTTTATTCACTAGTTGAGAAATAATTACCGAATCTAAAAATCTATTTTTTATGTACGCATTCAAAAACAGAGTTCAACTAATCGGAAATTTGGGAGGCAAACCAGAAATTAAAAAAACGGAAAATGGAAAAAAGCTTGCGCAATTCAGCCTTGCCACCAGCGAGAATTTCCGCAACTCAAAGGGTGAAGCGATCAAAGAAACACAGTGGCATAGAGTTGTTGCGTGGGGTAAAGTAGCGGAAGTTGCCGAGAAGTTTCTTGACAAGGGAAAACCCGTCGCGATTGAAGGCAAACTTGTTAGTCGCACTTACAACGATAAAGAAGGAAACAAAAAGTACATTTCAGAAGTACAGGTGAACGAGATATTGTTATTGGGAGCAAAGTAATTTTTGAAAACCAACAGCGGATATTCAGTCCTCGTGTTTAATCGGGGAAGAATCATCTTCCCATGTACACCATTAAAATTTGTACATCGCTAGGGTTTATTCCTGAGATGCGGCTGGCCTGTCCGAGTGTCCTGGGTTTTATTTTTGTCAATTTTTCTCTTGCCTCATTTCCCAAAGCATTGATCTTTTTAAAATCAAAATTTTCCGGAATTTCAAGTTCCTCTAATTGATTCATTTTTCTTACGAGTTCTTTTTCTTTTTCAATATAGACGTCATACTTTACCTGTATCGAAGCCTGTTCAATAATTTCTGTAGAAAACGAAGCCAAGGAAGTTTGAAGACGTGGAAGATTTGCTGTGAGATTTTCCAATTCAATATCGGGTCGAAGTAATATCTTTTCAGCTCTTTGTTTTTCGGAAATAGTGGCTGAAGCAATTGAAGTGAGATAGGGATTTATATCATTAGGTTCAACCAAATGTTCTTTCAAAATGTCTTTTATCTTTTTTATCCCTTCTCGTTTTTCAATTACTTTATTCATTCTTTCCTGTGAAGCAAGACCCAATCGATAACTTAATTCGGTCAATCTGAGGTCCGCGTTATCCTGTCGCAAAAGAGTTCTGAATTCTGCTCTTGAAGTAAACATTCGATAGGGTTCTTTTGTACCCTTGCTGATCAAATCGTCAATCAAAACACCAATGTAGGCTTCATCTCTTTTAAGGATAAAAGCAGCGTGATCACTGATCTTTTGGTGTGCATTTATTCCCGCGATTAAGCCCTGGCAAGCTGCTTCCTCGTAGCCCGTCGTGCCGTTGATTTGCCCTGCAAAGAACAGATTTTCAATGAATTTTGTTTCAAGGGAGTAGTCAAGCTGTGTCGGGGGAAAGTAATCATACTCAATGGCATAGCCCGGTCTGAAAATCCTGACATTTTCAAATCCGGGTACCATACGAAGCGCTTCGTATTGCGTTTCCTCTGGTAGGGAAGTGGAAAACCCATTGACATAGATTTCGACAGTGTTCCATCCTTCGGGCTCTACAAATAGCTGGTGTCGCTCACGGTCTGCGAAGCGGTTTATTTTGTCTTCTATGCTGGGACAGTATCTGGGCCCTACCCCATCAATTCTTCCGGTAAACATCGGACTCCTGTCAAATCCCGTCTTCAGGATCTCGTGAACTCTTTTATCAGTATAAGTTATCCAGCAACTTTTTTGTTTCGAGGGCTTGGGGGTATTCAAAAATGAAAATCCTACAATCTCATTGTCCCCTTTTTGTTCCTCCATTTTAGTGTAATCCAAACTTCTTCCATCAACCCGGGGTGGAGTTCCTGTTTTTAGGCGATCGCTTTCGAATCCCAGTGAGACAAGCTGTTCAGTTATTCCGGACGATGATTTCTCGGCAATTCTGCCGCCGCCAAAATTTTTCTCTCCAATATGAATCACCCCATTCAGAAAAGTTCCATTTGTCAGAACAACCGCCTTTGCTTCGATTTGATGGCCAAGGCCGGTTATAACACCCGCGGCTTTCTCATCTTTAACGAGTATTCCCTTTACCAGGTCCTGGTAAAAGTCGATGTTGGGTGTTTTTTCAAGGTGTTCTCTCCATTTCAGCGAAAATAAAGACCGGTCATTTTGAGTCCTTGGACTCCACATGGCGGGGCCCTTGGATTTATTGAGCATGCGGAATTGGATCATCGAGAGATCAGAAACTATCCCCGAATATCCTCCTATGGCATCTATTTCCCGCAATATTTGTCCCTTAGCAATTCCTCCCATTGCAGGATTACAGCTCATTTGAGCGATCGTCTGCATATTCATGGTAATTAGCAGGACTTTAGAGCCCATATTCGCCGCGGCAGCAGCCGCCTCGCAACCGGCATGCCCTGCTCCTACAACAATCACATCATACTTAGGAAACATGGCGCAAAGATACTTTGCCCATATATAGCAGTTATTGTTTCACGTGAAACGTTTGAAATAAAGATCCAGGTAAAAGTCTTCTTTCCTCCGCATCAAATTTCTTTGCCTGGCTGTTTTGTCATCATAACCGCATAGATGCAGCAAAGCATGGAACATGACCCGGTGAAGCTCCTCTCTAATGGAAGACTCGACGAATTTTGAATTCTCCTTAACCCGGTCGACACTTATGTAGATATCGGCAAAAATCTCTCGTGAAGAAGATGACAGGTCAAAGGTTATGACGTCGGTGTAGAAGTCGTGATTGAGGTGTTCCTGATTTATTTTCAAAAGATCTTTGTCCCGGCAAAAAATGTAATTGAGGTTAACGACCTTCTTTTTCTCTTGACTGACTAGCTTGTCGATAAACTTCTTCAACCGGGTTCTATTTTTCAAAGAGACTTTGGCTTTTTCGAAGTGAAAGTGAACGGAGCCTGGTTGCTCTAATTTTCTAACCATATTTTCAAAATTCGTAACTAAGTTAATTTTTACCGGGATAGCTTTGCAAGGGGGATTAAAATGACAAAACTTTCAAAATTAAAACCAGGGCAAAAGGCGATCATAAAAAACTTTACAAAGGCTGAAACGTACCTGAAGTTAATGGAAATGGGATGCGTACCGGGAGAAAACATATTAGTGGATCAGGTTGCTCCCTTTGGCGACCCAATTTCGATCAAAGTCTCTGGTTACTTACTAAGCCTGAGGCTCAATGAAGCTGAGGACATTGAGGTTGAAATAATAAATTGATTATCAATTCGTTAAATGAAGATTGGTTTATTTTTCGGCTCTTTCAATCCTGTCCATATCGGGCATTTAATAATTGCAAGTCATATTTTGAATGAAACGA
Organism: Chitinophagaceae bacterium; assembly: GCA_036002905.1. GTDB lineage: Bacteria > Bacteroidota > Bacteroidia > Chitinophagales > Chitinophagaceae > VBAU01. The sequence goes on along the minus strand of DASYSW010000130.1, from coordinate 662 downwards.
GGCTTGACAAAATTTGGCTTGTCGTTTCTCCGGTTAATCCCTTCAAAATAGACGCTGATCTTCTCAATGAAAACGCCAGGCTGTCCCTTGTTGAGACGGCATTGCGATCCGACCATCGAATCGTGGCGTCAAACATCGAATTTCAGCTACCCACGCCATCCTTCACGATAAACACCCTCTCATTTCTCAAAGAAAACTATTCGCAGGACGATTTTTCAATCATCATGGGTAGTGATAATTTCCGGTCTTTCGATAAATGGAAAAATTATGAAGAGATCTCTGGCAACTATAAAATATTAGTTTATCGAAGAACTGGTTTTGAAGTTGAAAATAAGTTTAATGCTAACATCGAAGTATTGGATGCTCCTCTACTGGATATCTCCTCTACCGAGATTCGCAGACTTATCAGAGAAGGGAAATCTATTCGTTACCTGGTACCCGAAACGGTGAGACAGGAAATAGAAGAAAAAGGCTACTATAAGAAATAACCTAATCCCAAACACAACATAACAACAATCGGGGAGGGAATTCTTGTATAGTTCAATAAAAGAAATGTGCCCAGGATAGTTGCAACATTTATAAAGCTGACCGTCTTTACCTGGATGATGGAAATATCCTTCATAATGTAAAGAGTAGCGGCAATAAGAATCCCTACCACTGCA
>DASYSW010000129.1:0-9240 GCA_036002905.1 Chitinophagaceae bacterium | reverse complement strand
AGATTAGCATTAAATGATTTGTCTTTCGCCCGTAACCCATGATAGGCTAACCTTAAATATTCATCACACAGCGCGTTAATGTCTGTGAGCTCCTTAGCTCCGCTGCTCGTTCGGCTGTGTTGCAACATAGCCTTTACGATTGCATCGGCTCGCTTTCCATGATGGTCTATTTTTTCCAGGTTTTGTTGTAGGGCATCAGCGATCTCGTTTGCCTGTTGCACATTGCCCATTGTCAATTCCTGTTTCATCTCGCTAATCAGCTCATTGCTTACCTCTGAAAAATTATTGACAAAGTTTAAAGGGTTCTCAATTTCATGCGCAATGCCCGCGGTGAGTTCGCCCAGGGATGCCATCTTTTCACTTTGTATAAGTTGTGCTTGCGTGGATTTAAGTTCAACATAAGCATCCTCTATTTTGGTCTTTGCTTTCCTTTGCTGTAAGCTGCTTCGCCAAAGTATGAATGCGATCACTAACAGGATCAATGCACCTCCAACAAAACTGTATAGCTGTACCTTATTTTTATACTTTAATTGTTCAGCTACCAGTTGTTGTTGTTTTACATTATCCGCAAACGTTACTCTTTGTATTTCCCGGTTCTTTTCCGTGTTCAAATTACTGTCTTTGGTTGCCTGCGCTAATTCTACATATTTAAGAGCGCTATCAGTTCTCCCTTTGAGCTTATAGATCTGTGCCAGGTTATCTAATGCTTCGGCCAGGTTCTTATATTCTGATTCATTACTCCAACCCGTCACAACAGTATGCGCATAGTGAAGTGACGAGTCGAACAGGCCCATTCTCCTGAACAGTGTCGACAAACCCGCAAATATTTGGAGCGTATCACGAAGAAAGTCGTTTGAGATCGCCAGGGGGTAAGCTTTTCTAAAGTTGACCAGAGCATCTGTGTATTCACCCCGCATCGTTTGAATGGTGGCCCGCAGGTAGATCGGAAAATTCCATTCGGTTCCAAAAAAAAGTTCTTTTTGATCGATCGATCTCTGGATCCAATAAAGAGCTGAATCGAGTTTGCCCATAAAAACATACACCTGCGCGACCTCAGACGCGAACAAAGGAGCTAAATGACTGCCCGGGAAAACAAGAAAGCCCTTTACATTATTTGCCCTGGAAATTTGCTCCCCCGGTATAGAGTAATTTAAAGCGGTTCGGTATTCGCCAACGTACCAATAATCTCCCTGTAGGATTAAACTAGCTGATGCAATACCAACGGGATCATTTATTTTTTTGTAAATGGCCAGTGCCCCAAGGGCATCCTCGATCGCCTCTGCCAAATTTCCTTTGGACGCCCTTATATCCGATTCTACCATGAGGCAATGTGCCTTTCCTTTTTCGAATTCTATTCCGCCTGATAGGTCCCGGGCCATCCCGAGGTAATGAATCGCTGAATCAAAATGTGTTTCGAAGTATTCCGCGCGTGCCAGGTAAACAAGGGCATTGACTTCAACAGTATCTCGTTTGTGTTGATTGATTATGAAAAGTAAACTATCCTTCTCGCTGCGCTGCGCAATAGCCGCCAGGGGAAAACCGAAGAGCCAAATTATTTTTAACAGCAGTCTCATTTTATTAATTGGCGGGTACGTCAATTTTAAAAGTAGTTCCTTCACCTTCTCTGGTATGTACTTTTATTTCACCACCATGCGCTTTAATAATATCATAACTCAAACTCAATCCCAAACCCGTTCCCTCACCCGTCGGCTTTGTAGTAAAAAATGGTTGAAAGATTTTTTCAAGTACTTTTTGTGGAATTCCGTTTCCAATGTCTTTTACGATGATTTCAATTTGGCCATTTAATTTTTTTGTCTGCACGGAGACACACGGATCAAATTTTCCATTTTCTGTTTTTTGTTTTTCATTAACCGCATAGAACGCATTGTTGATCAAATTGAGAAGGACCCGTCCGATGTCCGGGGAAACGATATTTATTTTTCCAACAGAAGGATCGAAATCCGTTTCAAATTTTGCATTGAAAGTTTTATCCTTTGCCCGAAGACCATGATACGCTAGTCGCAGATATTCATCAGACAAAGCATTAACGTCGGTCGGTTCTTTTTTACCACTGCTTGTTCTTGAATGTTGGAGCATACTCTTAACAATGACATCTCCCCTTTTGCCATGAGATATTATTTTTTGTTCATTATCTCTTACGTTATTTGAAATTGTTTTGGCCTCATCCAAATTTCCTTTATCCATTTCCTTCTGCATCTCGTCGATCAATTCTTTAGTCACTTCTGAAAAATTATTGACAAAGTTTAATGGATTTTGAATCTCGTGAGCTATGCCGGCGGTAAGTTCTCCAAGTGAAGCCATTTTTTCAGATTGGATCAGTTGGGCGTGAGTGCTTCTCAGTTGTACAAGCGTTTGCTCAATTTGTTCATTCTTTTTTTTCAGCAATGCATTAGCCTTTTGCTTGTGCCTGTTGGTGCGCCAAAGCAAGAGAGCGACAGATAATAGGACCACCGCTACGCCGAGAACAATGAGAACTTTCGCGCGGTTGCGATACTGGCTTTGTTCTAACACGGCTTGTTGCCGCCGTTCGTGCTCTTTCATTTCCTCCTTAAAGGCGATACCCTGCACCTGCTGTATTGTTGTTAAACTGGACATGCTGTCTTTTGTCTCCGCGGCGTATTTGTAATAGTAAAGAGCACTGTCGTTCCGGTGTTGTCTTTCGTACATTTCACTTACCAAAAGGGCGGCATCCAAAGCTCCCCGAAAGTTTATTTCCCTTTCCAGGGTGATTGCTTTTAGAGCATAAGCGGTTGCCGAGTCGATTGGGCCCCGTTCTTTGTAAAGGGCGGCGATGCTGTTGTAACTTTGCACAACATCTCTTAGGATTATTTCCTTCACGGCCATTGGCACCGCCCTTTTGAAGAGCGCTAATGCCGTATCAGTCTGACCTTGATAAACACTCGCCAGCGCGCGCAAAGGAGTGTTCCAATAAATCTGTTTCCGTATCTCAGTTTCATATGCCTTTTGGCAAAACCAGAGGGCGGGGGATGAGAGGCAGTTGTTTTAGGAGCTTCATGCAGGTGGTCGTTTTGAATTACCCCTAAAAATTACGATACTAGTTTCATTTGTCGCTAATTCGGCCCGGGGTTTAGCCAACATTGTCCCGATGCTCATGATGCTCATTATTTCCATGGTGGTGGGTATGTTCATGCTGCTCATGATGTTCACTGTGTTCATCATGATTATGATGCTCCGCGTGTTCATGATTATGATTGTGTTCATGGCTTTCATGATGCTCATTTTTTACCTCCTTGTCTTTCACGTCAGCCAATCTCTCGATGCCCTTCATGCCCCAATGCAAAACGATAGGGATGCTTATGGGAAGGAACCGAGAAAACACCGGAAAGAAAAAAGAAAGTAGGAATGAAACAAGGAATACTGATGGAACGATCAGGCTTCGATAGAGTCCCAGCCTTATCCTGGCCGCAGAGATTTTATGCGTCAGTAAATTACGCCGCGGGTTACTGACGTACAGCCAAAGCCAGCAATTCATGAAGCCTGTAAAACACATGTTGCCGACATATATGCCATAGGGCAGGTACATCTTTGGATCTGCTCCAAATTCTGCGAGAATCCCCGAACTGAAAGGAAGTAATACAACAGAGAAAAGAAAACCCAGGTTCAGCCACAGCAAGCCACTTGTGTATGCCTTACCGTATCCGAATATGCGATGATGCACAGTCCAATAGTGCCCGATGACGCCGAAACTGATAAAAAATCCCAGGAATATGAGAGCGCGGTGAGCAAGATATTCCCATAAACCGATATCATTGAAAATATGATATTCGTTTTTGTCAGGCACCTTTATTTCGATCACCAGCAAAGTGATACAAATCGCAAAAACTCCGTCACTGAACATAATAAATCTCTCCATTTGGAATTCCTGACGCGAGATGTCGTGTCTTGCCTGGTGCATAAGGTTGCTTTAAGTTTAAAAAGATGGTACCAGCTAAGTTGAGTTTTTTTCGTGATCCATGGATGTCAACTTATCAACAGCAAATATGGTGATATTAAGTTGGCTAACCGAATCGTGAGTCGTGAGTCGTAAGTTGTGAGTAAGCTCATGATTCACGTTTCACGTCTCACGTTACTTGCGCTGCCTAAACAACCACTCCATGAGCAATGGATCACTGTATGCTCCCAGCCACGAAAAATGTCCAACCTCAGGATATTGTGTAAACCCCGGATGAGCGCCTGCCTTTGTTAGCGCCAGCAACATGTCCAGTGAATAGAGCGGGTTCACGGCGGGGTCCTCAGCACCATGAACAATCCAGATTGGAATATGTTTAATGGAAGGCGCTTTTGAAACATCACCTCCACCGCAAACAGGAACAGCGGCTGCAAATAAATTCGGATAACGTTCGATGGCATCGTAAGTCCCATAACCTCCCATTGAAAGGCCCGTAATGTAAATCCGGTTGGTATCAACAGGCATCGTTTTTATCAATTGGTGAATGAGCCCGATCAGCAACTCCATTGGTTTGGTCGGTGTGGGTTGCAAATGCATTTCTGTGCTGTTCTTGTCACGGGAAAAATTCGACCAGCTTATTTTCTCAGGACATTGCGGCGCGATCACCAATGCCGGGTGCAACATCATATTCTGATCGGTAGCAAAATTTGTCACACCCCATTTTAGTTGTGCCTCATTATCGCTGCCGCGTTCACCCGATCCATGTAAAAAGATCACAAGCGGATATTTTCTCATCGTATCTGAATCGGGATATAATTGCCGGTAATTGAGCGTGTCTCCCTTGTCGATGTACTTATTAAAACTGAAACGCAATGATTGCGAAGATGCAGACTGGATGTCTATGCAGAAAATAACCGTAAAAAGAAAGCCTAAGTATTTCATTCTTTCATTTTTTATTTATGTGATTGGAATTATCATTATGAATATAGCGCCTATCCCTCCTTTGATTCTGCCTTTATTTCCCCGCCATGCGATGCCCCAACCCCTAAAGGGGAGTAATCATGCTGGCAGAACAATTAAAAACTCACTCCCCATCCCATCCTCTGTCCTGACTTTAATTTCCCCACCATGGGCCTTTACGATATCGTAAGCCAATGATAAACCCAGTCCTGTTCCCTGCCCCGTTGGTTTTGTTGTAAAAAACGGCTGAAATATTTTATCGACAATATTTTGCGGAATGCCATTGCCATTATCCCCCACTGAGATCAACACTTTGTCGCCCGTCTTCTTTGTTGCAACTGTCACGGCCGCCTCATACCCCACGCCGTCTGCCCTTTGCCTTTCACTTACTGCATAAAAAGCGTTGTTGATCAAATTGAGAATAACACGGCCGATATCCTGCGACACTATATTTATGCTCCCGATACTGTTGTCAAAATCAGTTTCGAGTTTGGTGTTGAAAGACTTATCCTTCGCTCTTAATCCATGATAAGCCAGTCGCAAATATTCATCGCACAAAGCATTTATATCCGTAGGTTCTTTTTGTCCACTGCTTGTCCTTGAATGCAGCAACATTCCTTTTACGATAGAATCAGCACGCTTGCCGTGAAAGGAGATCTTTTCCAGGTTCTGATCAATGTCATTCAATATTTCGTCCTGCTCTTCACTTTTTAATTTTGACTTTTGACTTTTAAATTCCTCAATCAATTCTTTATTTACCTCTGAAAAATTATTAACGAAGTTCAAAGGGTTTTGTATCTCATGCGCAATACCCGCGGTCAACTCACCCAGCGAAGCCATTTTCTCTGAATGGATAAGTTGTGCCTGTGTTGACCTGAGTTCTGACAGCGTGTCTTCGATTTCAATTTTCTGCATATGTACTAAATTCTTCCTCTTTTGTTCCCGCTTATATGCAATAAAGAATGAAGCGGATATTGCAACAAAAGCCAAAAGAACAGCAAACAACAGTATCTGCCTGGTAGCATTTCTCCGATGTTCTTTTTCCTTTTCTATTTGTTGCTTATCAAACTCGCGTTGCATCTTCGCCTGCAGTTCCTTTTTTTCAAATTCCTTTTTTTGAAGGCTGTCCCGGTAAGCTGCATACAGTTTGTAATTTTCGTAGGCGCCTTTATAATTTCCGCGAACACTGTCAAGAGTGGAAAGTTTACCATAACCTTTACTCATATTGTAAATATCCCCGGCGGATTGTGCAGCGGAAATTTCCTTATTGATACCCTCAAATAGTTTTTTAAAATCCAGCGGTAAGTAGGAAGAGGACGGGATCTTTGACGTATCAAAAAGAGATTTTGGTATTCCCTTTTCTCCCAACTGACGATCAAGTGATTTCATGATCTCCCGTTGAAGAGAATCTGCATCGATGCCCTGCGCAAAGCCCTTCGCCGGGCAACTCAGTGCAAGCAAAAGCACTGTGGCAACGTATATGACTAATTTCATCCTGTTGGTAATTGAATTATAAATTTACTTCCCTCTCCCTCCTTTGTCTCCACTTTTATTTCACCACTGTGTACTTTGACTATGTCATAAGCTAAACTTAAGCCCCATCCTGTTCCCTGCCCGGTTGGTTTCGTGGTAAAGAATGGCTGAAATATTTTATCAATGATATTTTTCGGGATACCATGCCCGTTATCTGCGATGGAGATCAAAATTTTGTCTCCCACTTTCTTTGTTGTAACAGTTAGGGCGGCCTCATACCCTGCACCTTCCGCCTTTTGTCTTTCACTTACAGCATAAAAAGCATTGTTGATCAAATTCAAAATCACTCGGCCAATTTCCTGCGGAACGATATTTATTTTGCCAATTGTGGCGTCAAGGTCAGTTTTTATTTCGACATTGAACGACTTGTCCTTTGAGCGAATACCATGATATGCTAACCGCAAGTATTCATCACATAACGCGTTTATATCTGTCAGTTCTTTTTGACCGCTACCGGTTCTTGAATGTTGGAGCATTCCCTTTACTATAGCATCAGCACGCTTGCCATGATGATTTATTTTTTGTTCATTCTCCTTTATATCGTTTGCTATTTCAATTGCCGATTGTGTATTGCCGATTGCCCCCATGGAGCCCAGTCGGGCCAATTCTTGCTTTAATTCATCAACCAATTCTGTATTTACATCTGAAAAATTATTGACGAAGTTCAATGGGTTTTGAATCTCATGCGCGATGCCCGCAGTGAGCTCACCGAGCGAAGCCATTTTTTCAGACTGAATGAGTTGGGCCTGCGTTGCCTTAAGATCGGCAAGCGTCTCTATTAGTTTTTTCCTTTGCGCCTCTATCTCTTCATTAAGCCTGGTTAGTTCTTCATTTTTTAATCTTATCGCATCTGCTTCTTTCCGCGTCTCCTCCGCCTTGTGTGATATTTCCAGGTTTGATATTTTCTGGGCAATGGCATTTTTGTGAAATTCTTTCTCGAGATTAATATGTAAGTCGAGATGCATGAGCGCATCTTTATAATTCCCCTGGTGTTTATAGTATTCAGATAAATGCAGCCGGGCCCGGCTCGAGAGATCAACCATTTTTAAATCTTCAGAGATCCGCAATGCGTTATTGAGTAGTTCGAGAACGTTGCTGTCGCCGGACACGATTTTGTGGAGATCTGCGAGAAACAACAGGGTCTCAACTTCACGTCGTTTGTCGCCAATTAATTTTTTTATTTCTAAACTTTCATTTGAAAACCTTGTTGCCTTCTTAATATCCCCTGTTTGTTTATAGATCTCGGCCAGGTGTAACAAGGCATTGCTCTGTGTTCTTTTGTCCCCGGTGTTTTCAGCTATTGCAAAACTTTGCTGGCAATAATTAATTGCCTGGGGGTAGTTGCCGAGTTTGAAATGAGTTAAACCGATATTATCAAGACTACCCGCTTCACCTAATTTATCCATCGCCGCCCGGCGGCCGGCCAATCCTTCCTCGAAATATTCCAATGCCTTTGTATAGTCTCCATTTTCAAAATAAATAGACCCGATCACGTTAATAGGATAAGATTGAAAAAGCAGGTTGTTATCTTCCCTGTATATCGAAAGGCTCTTGTATAAATAATCAAGCGCTTTTTCAAAATTCCCGAGATGCCTGTAAGTAACACCTATCTGGTAAAGATCAGTTCCCTCATTCTCTCTGAACCTAGTTTTTGGGCTCAGCTCAAGAGCCTTAAATGACAACTCCAACGATGCACCGATGTCGCCACGATTCCGTTGAACAATGGCGAGGTAACCATTTACTACCGCTTGTCCTTCCAGGTCGTTCAACGATTCAAGTAAAGATAACGCTTCAGTTAAGAGCGGAAATGCGTCCTCATTTTTGGCGATCCTTACAAAACAAAACGCGAGTGACTTAAGGCCATGAGCAAGGCCTTTTTTATAATTGACGCTTCTCGCAAGCGCAACAGATTCTTTGCTTAGCTCGAAAGATCTTGGTGAATCATTCACCCGTACCTCCCACGCCTGCTCGTTAAGGTTGTCAATTTTCTCCCTGAGAGATTCTATAGTGGTCTGGTCACTCAATGAGTTACACGACAGTTTCTTCAAGTTCAGTAATAAACCATGCGTCGGGCGTTCCCAATTTTTGATCCGTGCACATTCTTATCTTCAGGAAAAGCTGAAGTTTGTAACCGGTCAGAAATTTGACACTGGTCGCGATGAGCGCCTCCCCGAATGGCGCTTGCCCTCCCCAGGGGTATTTCACTTCTCTATTTATTAAATCGTCTTCGCTGATCCGATCAAATAATTTGTTTAGTAAATCGATCTGGTCGTTCATAACAGACAAAAACTTCTGATGTGGTATCTGTTTCGTCACAGCCGCCTTTTTATCAAACCATGCATAGAAGTCATTTTCGCTTTCGTTCAGCCAATAATCTGGTAATGCGGTCCCCACCACACATATATATTGTAATAGTTCGTGGATGCTTCTCATATCGCCCTTTGGACGGAAATCCATTTTGTCGTGCGGTATTTTGGTATATAATCTTCTGCAGATCTTCATTTCATCCACGATGTTGTTTAACAAATGTTGTTTATACATGTTGTTTGGTTTTGGCTTATTATCGGTTTTCAAAAGTTCAGTTCGATCCATTTAATTGAATAATAAACTCGCTCCCCTCACCTTCTTTCGTCTTTACTTTTATTTCACCACCATACCCCCAACCCCTAAAGGGGAGCTTTAGCCAGGTAACTGAATTGTGAATTCACTTCCTTCACGTTCTTTTGTATTTACTTTTATTTCTCCTCCATGTGCCTTGATGATATCGTAGGCCAGACTTAAGCCCAATCCTGTTCCCTGCCCGGTTGGTTTTGTTG
>DASYSW010000128.1:0-9597 GCA_036002905.1 Chitinophagaceae bacterium | reverse complement strand
AAATGTTTTTCTCAAAAATGCAAAACTCATATCTTTGCCCTCCCTTAATAAAAGGGATCCGTAGTTTTCCCGATAGCTATCTTGATGGCTAGAAACTGTGGGTTGAAATAAAGTTCTTTTGTAAAATATTGGATCGGTAGTTCAGTTGGTTAGAATGCTGCCCTGTCACGGCAGAGGTCGCGGGTTCGAGTCCCGTCCGGTCCGCAACAAAAACTCTTCATAAGAAGAGTTTTCTTGTTTTATACTAACATACAGTTGCGATAGCATTTTTTAACTAACCAATCGCTAGTTTTCAACCATCTTTTCATTCAGCGTTTTTTCCTTTTGATGCTTTTTGTTACCGACTTGCCCGCATTGAATCCGCCAGGCAATTCAACCGACACTATTATCACGCCTTTCTGCGGCCACCATGTACACTCATCACAAATGAGCCTTTGATTCAGCGTTACCTCAACGACCAATGCCTTGTTTTCCGGGGTGGAAACACTGATGTTCACCCCGTCTGCTGTTTCCCGAAACATCAGCATTACAGGCAAGTTAACAGACAGCTTCCATCCATTGCCAATATTGAAAGAGTCGGGTTGATAAAATGTTGCAGCAGTCAGACCCAGTAAACTATGGTGCACTGCCTGAACAGCGGTATCGTTGCTCAATATTTTTATTGGATTTGCATAATGGATTGCATCCATTGCTGAAACATTAGGAACAATGATGTTGCTGTAACTTTCATTTACAACTTTCTTACCCAAATCAATCCAAACACTGAAAACAGGTTTGCTTATTATGTTGTCTGAGTATGACACTGGTTATTGATTTCCTTCCAGGATCCAGTTTGCTTTTGCACTTTCATTGTTACGTTCTTTTGGGTGGAAAGAAGTAAGCAATTGAATCGTGGTGAACCCAACTTATATCATTGAAGTTTTCTGCCCCTCGACAAAAGCAGAATATTTTTCAGTTTTTGCTTCCAATTGTGACTTCCCCGTTTTGTAAGCATTGGTTGATGGATTGGAATACAGAATTGTCACTTGAACAAGAGACACCCGCTCCCAGACAAATGATTTCTTTATCAAAGCAAGCCCAGAATCGTTTAGCCCTTACAGTTAGGTAATCGTAATCATAAGCAATAGCGCCATACCGGCCATCCGAAACCCCGCCTGCACAGGCTTTTTTACCTCACAAAGTGAATCGTCGCTAGCCATACAGCGTTCTGTCCCGTGGCTGGGCCGGACATATCGTGATAGTTGGGTTTGATGCCAACTTTCATCAGTTTATATCCTTGCTGCAATTGCGCTGCTGAAAGGACATCGTCCATCAATAACAGCACTTCGCCCACCAATTGCGGCACACCTATAGAATTTCACCACCAGTTCTTGGCAACCGGGTGTTTTTTGTACCAGAAATTAACGGCGTTGCTTATTCCGATAGCGAGTTCCGTATCGTTAAAACGATCATTGACATTATACCGGTATCTTCTCGCCAGCCACACCGTTCTAAGCCAATGGCGGGAAGGTTGCCAGTCGTTGGTGGCGGAGTCATCATAATCTATGTCCTTCCATTTGCCTTCGGTATCGGGAAGTGTTGTAGATGCATCAAATAAGGCGGAATCTCGCAGAAGGCGTGTCTTTAAAATACTAAACTCACCTTTGTTCTTAGCCGCTTGCGCATCAGCAAAAACAGCTGCCCTACAAAGCAAAACGACTTGCAAGCAACGGTGCCCACGCGAATATGAAAAAAATAAATAGCCTTTGCAAAATCACAGATTATTCGGCTGACCAAAATAGGAAGAAAAAAGATTATAGGGAGTGCCTGGTTTAATGTTATGCGGTGCGACTGTTCAGGGAGTATTAAAAACCGCTATTTTAATATTCGGAAATTTATTCGCCTGGTTTAATTTATCGGTTGTTTCATCGACATACCTACACAACACATTCAATTGTCAGCCTATAATATTCGAGGAATTATAGGCCTTTTTCCAATCGCTTTTCCTATACAAGCGCCCCTTCGAATTCTTTCTTCAAATAAGTTTCTAGATCTACCCGGAAGGCAGGGTTGTTGTGGCAGGAGTCAAATAATGATTTGATATTCCCTTTTAATAATGAGCCTGAGGTAACTAAACCTGTTAACTCGGGATTTGCCTTTGTCCAATCGTTTTCGAGGGAATGATCTTTCAGGAAAGAGACGAGGATCTCGACCTTAAATAACGACGGAAGCCCGACCGTAGCTTCACTGATTAGCTGAATCTCATCGGTAACCGACGAGAAGTTTACCGGATCAAATTGATCGGTTGCGCGAACAAGGTATTTGTTATATTGTTTCATAAGTTTGATTCAAAATATTATGAGCTTTAGAATTAATTAGGGGCGGGTTGAAGTAGCTTATCAATGAATTTATTATGCTTTACCAGCTCTATTATTTTTTGTGCAACTCCTTTCGATGAAGCTGGATTTTGACCTGTGATGATGTTACCATCCTCTACTACGTGACTGAGATAATTTTCACCTTTGCTGTATAACGCGCCGAGTGAGAGTAAATTGCTCTCTAATAAAAACGGCGTCACATCTTTTAATCCTGATAAATTCTCTTCAGCGTTGCTGATGCCCGTAAGTTGTTTGCCCTTTATCAAAGCCTCTCCGTTATTATTCTTCAACGATAGCAGACAAGCTATGCCCTGGCTTGTCGTGCCAATGGGTTTGTTTTTACTATAAGAAACTTCCAGCAACCGGCTTACGTTTTTGCTGTTTGCGAGATCCCACATAAGACCGTACCCACCCGGAAGAAAGATCACATCAAAATCATCGTCACTCACTTCTTCCAGCGGTATAGCATTAGACAAGAAATTCATCGCTTCTTCGTCTTTCAGGAAACGTTTTGTAATAAATGTGGCAAGAATGATAGATTGGCTTTTGGGATCAAGAGGAACCCTGCCACCACCCGGGCAGGCAAGTGTGATATCTGCGCCGGCTTCCTTGAACATATAATAGGGAACAGCAAGTTCTTCCAGCCACACGCCTGTTTTCTCGGTGGTATCGGCTATATTATCATGCGAAGTAGCAATGAATAAAACTTTTGTCGATGTCATTAATAATTTTATTACAGTAAATGAAAAAGCTCAGATCATGCAATCTTTAAACGACTTACAATATCCAATGATAGAGTAATGGCCTTTACTAACTGCCCTGTAAAAAATGTGAATATGATCACCATCACTTATCACAGCAGGCTTCAAAACGCCTTCCCTTTCAAAATCAAGATTCGTTTTCTTCAACAATACACCGTCTTTTTTAACTTCGATCATTTTTTGCAGAAGTCATTTAATTAAAAAAATATTCCAATAAAAGGCAAATACAGAGAGATGGTTTCATTCTTCGAGCGTAACAATGAATCGTAGTAGCGGGGAGATTGTTACCTCATTCGTGTTATTTCTTGCAGTATATGCTGGTTCTATTATTATCTGAAAGGTAGTCTTTATTTAACGAGTAGGCTTTTTTTGTTGTCATTGTAAACCTGTTATCCAAACAAAAAAGCCCGCAAGGGCTTTTTTGAATAGCTAATGCGAAGAATTACCACCTTTTATTATCTGCCTTCTTTTCCTTGGCGGTAGAGACGGAAATAGCCCTGCCTTCAATTTCTTTGTTATTTAGGCCCTGGATTGCTTTGTTCGCCTCTGCAGTTGCATCCATTTCTACAAAACCAAAACCCCGGCTGCGGCCGGATTCACGGTCGGTTATTACTTTAGCCGAAGAAACGGTGCCGAATTTTTCAAATAACACTCTTAAGTCGTCATCAGTAGTGTGAAAACTTAAATTCGAAACGTACATGTTCATAAACAAATTTTTTAAAATAAATAATTAAAATACCTGTGATAAAAGCTGACAGCAAAAAGTAAAGTGGAGGTTAAATATTACTGTATCGAGAGTAAAAATTTGCGCTAAACTGGACTGAATGTTGGAAGAACTAAAAATCACGCGCTAAAGATACACTAATAACCCCATAGGGACGATTTATTTATTCACATGGGAATAATCGTGTTTTGTTGATAGTAGGTGTTCATTCCCTGATCTTTCACACGTGTTGATTTGGTTTTGGATTAATTTATCTGCAACCAGAACTGATCATTGTTGTCTAAAGAGGCGACCGACAATCGAAGCCCTCCCGGATCAACTGCGTCAAAGGAAACAACATCTTATTATTTCGGTAAAATGAATTTACTTTTACATTCTAAATTTTGACAATGCCACAAGATCAGCAACCACAGCCCAGCCAGTTGAATATTGAAATTTCAGAAGAAGTAGCAGAAGGTCATTATGCGAACCTGGCGATCATTACCCACTCTCATTCCGAATTTGTGATCGATTTTGTAAACGTCATGCCGGGTACGCCAAAAAGTAAAGTAAAGTCTCGTATCATACTAACTCCACAGCATGCAAAAAGACTTATGAAAGCGCTGACAGAAAATATTGGTCGCTACGAAACTGCAAATGGCCAAATAAAAGATATAGAGGAAGTACAGATACCGTTTAATTTTGGCGGTCCCGCCGCGCAGGCATAAGTAAGATCATTTCCAGGTCTGTCCAGGCTATAAAATTCCCTCATCAGCAAAACTGAAATAACCCGAATCACTTACTATGATGTGGTCAAGAACTTTCATGTCGAAGTATTTCGCGGCTTCTTTGATCTTTTTTGTTATATCCTCGTCTTGACGGCTTGGCTTTAGGCTACCTGAAGGGTGGTTGTGACAAAGTATGAGGCTAACAGCGTTTTCTTCCAGAGCCTTTTTTAAAATGATCCTTGGATCTGCAATAGTACCGGTTATTCCGCCCTCGCTTATGATCTCAACATGATTGACCCGGTTTGATTGATTCAGAAATGCCACAGCAAACACCTCCCGGTTATGATCCTGCAGAAGCGACTGAAGATAACCGGCAAAGTCGCCACTCGTTGTGATAATCGGTTTTTGCAGATAGGAACCAGCTTGCCGTCGACGGCCGATTTCCAGGGCTGCGGCAATTGTTATTGCTTTAGCCTCACCAATACCCTTGATCTTCATCAATTCTTTTACGGTCAGCTTTCCCAGCTCGTTAAGGTTGTTCTTTCCCAATAACAGTATCTCCTTAGCCAGGTCAACAGCGCTTTTATCCCTCGCTCCATGATGGAGGAGAATAGCAATTAATTCTGAATCACTTAAGTGAGCTGATCCGTGGACTAGTAGTTTTTCTCTCGGCCTATCGTCTTTTGCCCATTGTTTTATAGAGTAATTGTGCTCTTGCATTGGTAAGCGTAAGTAAATATTTTAGTACCGAAAGTTTGAAAGCGTGAAAATAGCGCAATTTGAAGACGAGATGAGCGTTATAAAAAGTCGGATCATTGGGTGTTTTTCACGATTTTAATTGATCCTAACCCCTGTAAAATATAAATTCAATTCTTATGAGATCAAGAACATCAACTACAATGGGTGCTTTACATCCCATTCTTTTCTTTGCCGGCGTATACATAGTGGTGCTCCTGTTTTCCATCTTCATTTGCTCAACTATATTTTATAGCTGTAGCGCAAACAAGACAGACTTTGTAAAAAAGCAGGAACAAAAAGCCGCTCCGGCGACAACGACAGGTTATACCACTGCAAGTATTACGCTGGTTAAATAAGCAGGTTCCCTTCAGCTAATTAATTTCAGGCTGCCCGCGGCCTGAATGGCTGTTAATGTATATCTTCGCCGCCCGAAGAATCTCTTGTAATACATTTCAGCCAATGCAGCCTTCCGCAAAAATCTTTTCTGGCACAGGTTCCCAGGAGCTAGCCGAACAAATTTGTAAACGATTTGGCTGCCAACTGGGTAAGATCAATATCCAAAAATTTAGTGATGGGGAAATTTGCCCCATTTTTCTTGAAAGTGTGAGAGGCGACTATGTTTTCCTCGTTCAAAGTACCCACAGCCCTACAGATAACTTAATGGAGCTCCTGCTGATGATAGATGCCGCGCGACGAGCTTCTGCGTATAAAATAATTGCCGTTATTCCTTATTATGGCTACTCCAGGCAGGATCGGAAAGACAAGCCAAGGGTATCGATTGGGAGCAAACTGGTAGCAAATCTTTTGGTTGCCGCTGGAACCGACAGGGTCATCACCATGGACCTCCATGCGGCCCAGATCCAGGGGTATTTTGACATACCGGTGGATCACCTGGACAGCTCTGCTGTTTTTATTCCTTACATACAGAGTTTAAGGCTGGAAAACCTTACCTTTGCGGCCCCTGATGTGGGGGCAGCCAACCGGATCAGGGAAATTGCCAGCTATTTTGAAGCCGACATGGTGATCTGTGACAAGCATCGTAAGAGGGCCAATGAAATAGCCAGTATGCAGGTGATAGGAGATGTTGAGGGCAAGGATATTATATTGATCGATGACATTTGCGATACGGGGGGAACACTGGCGAAAAGCGCAGCTCTTTTAAAAGAAAAAGGTGCCAGGAGTGTAAGGGCAATGATCACTCACCCTGTATTGAGTGGCAATGCATACGAAAACATTGCAAACAGTGTATTAGAGGAATTGGTGGTTTGCGATACGATCCCTATCGATAAGAAGCTGGCTAAGAAAATAAAGGTGCTGAGCGTCTCCGAGCTTTTTGCAATTGCCATCAGGAATGCTTACGAGAACAAGAGCATCACAAGTTTATTCATTCATTCGCAGAGGAAGGGATAGAGTGGTGACTAGTGAATGGTCAATGGTGAGCAGGTTTCCTGTTACCAGTTACCGGGACAAGCAACAAGTAACAAATTAAAAAACATAAATGAAAACAATTACAATCGAAGGACAACTGAGGACCGAACTTGGCAAAGGAGCCACCCGCCAACTTCGCTCTCAGGACAACGTGCCTGGTGTAATTTACGGGGGTGCCAAGGAAATTAATTTTTCTGCTCCGGCTATGGCCTTTAAGCCATTAGTCTATACACCAGATTTTCAGTTTGCTGAAATTAAACTTAACGGCGATACACACAGGTGTATTTTAAAAGATCTTCAGTTTGACAAGGTCACCGACAAATTGATCCATGTGGACCTTCTTGAATTGGTGGAAGATAAAAAAGTGATAGCAAGTATTCCACTAAAATTTGTAGGCAGTCCTGTGGGAGTAAAAGAAGGTGGTAAACTTCATATCAAGATGAAGGCCTTGAAAGTAAAAACTTATCCAAAGTATTTGCGTGAACACATTGATGTCAATATTGACGATCTCGAATTAAACGGAAACATTCGTGTAGAAGATGTCCAGGTTGAGAATTATGAGATCATGAATTCACCACGTATTCCCGTTGCCTCTGTAACATTAACGAGAGAGTTGAAACAGGAAGAAGCTGCAACAACTACTGCGACGACTGCAACTCCGGCTGCGGGTGCTACAGGTACGGCCGCTGCTCCGGCTGCAGGTGCAGCAAGCCCCGCGGCAACACCGGCAAAAAAGTAAAAACTGATTGACCTGAGTACAACCCTGTCGGAAACGCCAGGGTTTTTTTATAATTGCTGAACTTCAATGAAATTCCTAATTGTTGGTTTAGGTAATCCGGGGAATGAGTATGCTCATACACGTCATAACGTCGGGTTCGACGTCGCAAATGCATTTGTAACTAAGCATGAGGCGGTTTTTAGAACAGACCGGCTGGCTTATGTATCCGAAGTGAAATGGAAAGGGAAGAAATTTGTTTGCATTTGTCCAACAACATACATGAATCTGAGTGGCAAAGCTGTAAAATATTGGATGGACAAAGAATCGATTCCCGTGGAAAATATTTTGGTTATTGTAGATGAAGTAGCGTTGCCGCTAAATAAACTTCGACTTCGCCCGGCAGGCAGTGACGGTGGGCACAATGGCTTAAAGAGTATTCATGAATCACTGAGAACAACCCAGTATCCAAGGTTGCGCTTTGGTATTGGCAATAATTATCCAAGGGGCATGCAGGCAGAATATGTTTTGGGTAAATGGCAAAAGGAAGAAGAAGCTATCGTTAAACTAAAGATTGATAAAGCTGTGGAAGTCATTGAAGTCTTCGCACTAGCCGGTGTTACGACTGCAATGAACCACGTAAACAACAAAGAGTTTTCGGTGGACTAGTCCTCTTACCTTTGTTATTTGATGTTTTTATTATGATTAATGCAATGTATTACTTATTTTAGCACCCCAGCTAAATCCTCTTTAGAATCCAATTTCATCTGAATGGCCCCTGAATATATGGGATAGCAACCCTGTGAGGTATCCGATGTATTTATTTAAAAACCACCGAATTTATGAAGATTTTCTGCGTAGGCCGTAACTATGTTGCGCATGCTAATGAACTGGGAAATGAAGTTCCAGACGAGCCGGTTATTTTCATGAAGCCAAAGAGCGCGCTTCTCCAGCCGCACACCCCTTTTTATTACCCTGAGTTTACAAATGAATTGCATTATGAATGTGAACTGGTCCTGCGCATCAGTAAAAATGGAAAATACATCCAGGAAAAATTTGCATCAAAATACTACGACGCAGTCACAGTGGGCATTGATTTTACTGCCCGTGATATTCAAAACCAACTAAAGGAAAAGGGCTTGCCCTGGGAAAAAGCCAAGGCCTGGGATAACTCTGCGGCCATTGGCAAATGGATACCCCTGGCCAATGTAAAAAACAAAAAGGACATTAACTTCTGTCTTTATAAAAATAAAGAACTGGTTCAGCAGAGCAACTCAAACATGATGATCCACAACTTTGATAAGATAGTCGCTTATATCTCCAATTTCTTTTCTGTAAATATTGGTGACCTGGTCTTTACAGGAACTCCAGCCGGTGTGGGGGAAATAGTTGTGGGCGACGAAATGGAAGGCTTTATTGAAGATGAAAGTCTTCTACAGTTAGATGTTAAGTAATTCTTTTTATCCCTTCAGTGAAAACCGGTGTAATCTGTGAGCACTTCGTCATGTCCACTTAAATGTCAACAATTTTACGATCAACATAGATTTTTTTTGGGCCCAAAGAGAAATGCAATCTCGTTATCTCCCAAACTTCACACCCAGAACTTCCGCCAAATAAATACCTTTGCACGGCTTCGCTAAATCAAATCGTAAAACAGAAATCGAATCTTTATGGCCGCCCGCTCAGATCTTTTTGTAAGTCCGGATTATTACCAATTGGATGATTTGCTAACCGAAGAGCAAAAACATATTCGCGAGGCGGTCCGCAATTATGTGAAAAAAGAGATCTCCCCGATCATTGAGGACTTCGCGCAACGGGCCGAGTTTCCGCAGCAGATAGTTAAACAATTAGGCGACTTGGGTTGTTTCGGACCAACAATTCCCACACAATATGGCGGAGGTGGTCTTGATTATGTCAGTTATGGTTTAATGATGCAGGAATTGGAAAGAGGCGATAGTGGTGTTCGCTCGACTGCGTCCGTGCAAGGTTCACTGGTGATGTTCCCGATCTATGCTTATGGAAACGAGGAACAGCGAAAAAAATTCTTACCCAAACTGGCAAGCGGAGAATGGCTGGGATGTTTCGGATTAACCGAACCTAATCACGGAAGTGATCCGGCCGGAATGCTAAGCAATTTTAAGGATGCCGGTGATCACGTCGTGCTAAA
>DASYSW010000127.1:0-5118 GCA_036002905.1 Chitinophagaceae bacterium | reverse complement strand
ATTTGGGCTGTATTTTTACTATGCCATTTTTATCCTTGAAGCCATATAAAGTCGTATCCTTATTCCAAAATGCAGTCCAGGTGTCCGCTTTTTGGCCTGATGAAGTGAATGTCGTTAATAGAACGAGGCAGCTCAGTACGGAGAGTTTCATTTACTTTATTTCTATTTAAGTTCTTCATAGCCATCTTTATCTTCCTCTTCTGATCTGCTAAATTTATCAAAGTCCGGTGAGGCATTTATTCTGGAAAAAAAGTAGGCGAGGCCTCGTTTTCGCCTGACGCGTTCCGCAAGCAAGATTCCTAATGCCATACCTGCAATTGTTATCACAATGGGTAGGGTAAGATTCCTGGGGTTATTGTAATATCTATAATATGCATAAACACCCAATATGCAGGTGGGTATTAGAAACAGCCATAGCCAATAGAGAAAGTCAATGAGAAATTGAATTAATTTCATTGAAATCAAATTTATGCTTTATGCCTGAAAGTTCAATTACACGGTTTTAGTGCCTAAGTGTTTACATTTATAGTGGTCTGATATTTAGTTTTATGGAATTGCAAGTCTGCTACATCTTATCATAAAAAGCATATGCCTAAGTCTTCGATTCTGGTATTCGTGTTATTCGCTTTTTTCTTTTGTTCCTGTAAAACAGATAGAAAATCCAGCTATGCCATCCGGGATTTCAGGGCGTCTCTGCAGCCCTCCCTTACAAAGGTTGTTTCATCAGGGATACTCTGGTACTCCGACAGTTCCGTCAGAACTATGACGACTGACGAAGAGCTGGTCCAGTTGGGCCGGTCAGAGCTTCCGTTACTTAGGGCTTCCGCCTTTCGGGAGATGCTGAACCGGAAATCCTTCAAGCATTTTGATGTCGTGACCCAGCATTTGGATGACACCGCGCTCATTTTTGTAGATCGCGGAGAATTTGGGATTTGGGATAGAACTGTTTCAGATGATATTTTGCAGCAAGCCACCTGGGCAACCCAGGAAGAAAAGGACAAGACAATTGAGGAAGTACTTACAAAGCATAATTATCTTAGATCAGCCTACCAGATTTTGGAAGAAATTGGGCCTCAGGAGAAATACTATGCGATTATTAAATCCATGGCAACAAGGCCAAGGAGACTTTCTGAAGACGGGAATGAACTCGGATTCGGTGACATCGAATATGCATTATATGGCCTGGCGAAATTTAAGAAACCCGGTGATATTGAAATGATAAAAGACAAGATGAGAGCAAAGGCCTGGCAGTTGAGTTTTGTTTCTTTCAAACTCATGGCAGAGTTTCCGGATACGGCCTATTTTGATGTTTTAAGATCCTATCATCATGGACAGTTTTACCGGACTACCGGACACAGCCGAAATGGGTTTTCCGGGTATACTTACGACAGAGCGGACCCGGTAGACTTTATTCAGGCGCTGGTCATGCAGCAATCCTCCAGAAGTGCATTGTTACTAGATACCATGCTGAATCTGCTGCCCCAAAAGCCCTGTTTTCCAGATAAGGATTATACAATTGATGAAATGATTAGAAATATTTGGGCGCATCCTTGCCCCGCTTATGCCGGCCTGCGTAAGAAAATCGAACCAAGAATGAGAGAGATTCAAAAACGGGAATTCACTTTTCCAATGGACTCCTCTTATAACAAGTCTTTGGATACGATTAAACAAATCATTCGTTGGTAAGTTTGGATAACAAATAGGGTAAGGGGAAACACTTATATAACAAAAAGCATAAAAAAAGTACATTTACGCCAGATGAAAATATTGCCCTTTCTTCTTTTTTGTGTTTTACTGTTTACAGGATGTAAGAAAACGAACAATTCAACCAATCCCCAGACAGGTTATAATCTCACTTTTGTCTTGGGTGACAAGACATACAAGTATTCATATTCAAATGGAAATTTCGGTGCCGATGCAGCATGTTTTACTGGATATAACGGCGGAAAGCCAATTGTCGGCTTGCTTAGTCCCGATACTCATGTACCCCTTCTGACTTTCGGGATCCCAGCCATAAAAAGTTTCTCAAATAGCGACAATTTTTTAGTTATATTCTTTAATGATTCTTCCTACCTGGGTCATGCCAATATTTCCGCAACTATTACCAATAACAAAGACAGTTCCTATTCTGGCATTTTTAATTTAAATGGAAAAGTTTTGTCACAGAAAGGAACTGACAGTTTAAACTTTTCTGCTACTGCAACGGTTACCAAAGCGTGGCCTTAATATTACTGGTAAACATTACCGACTGCCTACATGGGAAAAAAAGCTTTAGGTTGTATTTAGAGTATTTGATTTTGAGAACGATTTTTTAGCATATAAGTACTTTCATCTGTCAAAGCTGTAGTTAAATGAAAAATACAAACCCAAAACAACTGTTTGAACTTGCCTATGATCTGGCGTATGGAGCGGACTCAAAAAAGCAAAAGCCGGATAAAAAAAGTTATGGTTACTGGGCTGCCGCTGCTGCATTAGGTCATGTACGTTCTATGTTTTATTTGGCTACCTGTTTTGACGTTGGATATGGGGTTAAAAAGGATTGGAAACAGGCTTTTAAATGGTATTTAAAAGCAGCTAAACTTGGCCATCGGGATGCACAGTATAATGTGGGACTTTTTTATCATGGAACGGATGTAGTGAGAAAAAGTTACAAGACTGAAGTATACTGGTATAAACTAGCAGCTGAACAGGGACTGATCGAAGCACAACTGAACCTGGGTCGTTCGTACTTCTATGGCGAAGGTATTAAGAAAGATCACGAAAAGGCGGTTTACTGGTACAGAAAAGCAGCTGCCAAACGGGATAACATGGCCCTTTACAATCTTGGTTTGTGTTACAAACACGGGGAAGGTGTTTCCAGGTCTGGTAGATGGGCACTGTATTACTTTCGCAAAGCCATGAAATTTGGAAATAAAAGGGCAAAAAGGCAGATTGCTGAAATAGAGAAGATGTAAAAAACTCCGCCCTCAATATCAAAAAAAACTAGCGTTTTGTACTTTCATTGTTTTCCAGAGTAATTGTTACAACCGAATCAAATTTCCTCGCTGCGTAAAATTGTTCCGAATTATTGGCAACAGAAATATTTTTAATGTATGACTTTTGAAAAAAGAGCTTTTCAGAAGTATCGAAACAAGACTCATTAACCTGAATAAGTGTATTTTGAGTGGAACCTGAAATGGCATTTTCTTTTTCTTTCAAAAGCTGTTGTGCGGAAATCCATTCTACAGGTTTCTTTGTGACAATAATGACTACCCCGTTTTTTCCGGCTTTCCCATACTTCTTTGCGCTATCGCCTTTTAAAACTTTGATTTCCGCAACGATATTTATATCAAAAAAAATATGCTCAAGCGAGCAGTCTTGAAATGATTTGCCATCGACTACAATCAGAACATTAATGTCCTTCGATGTTTTAGTCGGACCGGCACCACATTTCCAACTAGGTACTGAACTTGTGTCTGCCTGTTTTGTATGAAAAGTGTCTGTTGTCATACTTTGTCCAAAGGAGGGAAAAACCAGAATAATTGGGATTAAAAAAAATAATAGTTTAAAGTTCATTTTTAATAGATGTATTTGCGCTGAAATTGGGTAATGGTTAATAACTCTTTATCATTCGATGACATTAATTTAATATCTACAGTATGAATCTTCTTCATTAATAACTCCTTTCCAAATGTAGCTTCTGGTAACTTTCCTTTCATTTCATTCGTAATTGTAAAACTGGTGCTATCTGGATTTATATATACTTCAACATCGACCAAAGAATCATGTTTGATCGCCCTAAATCTCAAATTTTGAACATGGATGGATCGCTCTCCAATTTCAATTATATCAACAATCGATGGTTCGTTGTCTTTGACAACAATAAAATGTTCCGTCGTATCGACTGATGTAAGAATGGTGTCGATATTAACCATGCAGGGGAGACTATAATTTTTGAATAGTGTCATAATCTTGCGCTGGGATGTATCTTTTTTGTAGGTATAAGACACCAAAAGACAGCTGTCGATTTTATGAATATACGCAGAGAACTGGCCAATATGAGGATATTCCTTAAAATTGCTATCATTTAGACTGGTATCCAATGATAAAAAAACTACACTTGTTGACTGATGAATAGCAAGTTCCGGAAACTTTTGAGCGCGATCAATAATGGCTTTATCCAAATCAGCATTTAACGCAGTTTCATTATTTAAAATATAGGTACTCCATTTATCGATTTTTTTTGATTGATTATTTTTTATTCTTGGTTGACAAGAAAAAAGAATTAAAACAGTAAAAATACGAAAATCGAAAAATTTCATTTCTGTAATCAGCTATTTAGATCAATTCCACCACAAGTATGTTTTGTATTTCATTTGCCACTCATTATTGTTTTTGGTCAAAACCGCCAGGGCTCCATGTCCGCTCAATCCGGCACGTTTGACCCAATAATACACTATGGCAATGCTGTCGTCCGAATAGTATTTAATCCTGGAAAAGGCAAATATGCCGCCGGAACCTGGATATTTTTTATAAAAAGAGTTCCAGTCTTTTTGAACGGATTTAGGCCGGATCGGAAACTTTTCTAAAAATACGGTTTTATATTTCTGATTGAAATCTGCTGTAAAGGAGAATTTATCGGTATTGGTTTTACAATAATCTATTAGGAATTGGATGCTAATACTGTCAATTGTGGAAGGTCTTTCTCCCTTATCATTTTCAGTCCTCCCGAATGTTTCATAGGCTCGACCTGAAATTAGATCTTTTTGCGTGAGGTTTGTGACTTCTGATTTTTCAAGACTGTCGATACCCGTTTTCATGATGGCTATGGATTTTGCACTATCCCTAATTTCAGTTTTAACTACTGATGCATATACCTGATAATCTTCCACAGAAAGTTGTCCAAAACTTTTTAAGCCTGGCAGTATAAGTAGAACCAAGAATGTCGAAAGCTTAAGCATTATGATTTTAATTATTGCTATAAATAAAAACCAACTTTTTTTCAGATGCTAAGTTATTTTCTTTCAATTCTGCTATTGTATTATCTGGATTGTAGGTAATTACAAATATTCCGTGTCCGTGGTCTGTAATTTCGATAACATTATTTTTGTTGTCATATTTATAAGTATAGCTATTAGT
>DASYSW010000126.1:0-26929 GCA_036002905.1 Chitinophagaceae bacterium | reverse complement strand
CACAAAAAAAGTTATTGAACTAACAAATACCACAAAAAACTCCGCTAAACAAACAGACCCGATCACGTATCGTGGGCTTCTTCTTTTCGACATCAGCGTGCTGGTCACTAAAGTTCCCCAACCACCGCCGGCAAAAGAATCCATAAAGCCGCCTGCAGAAGCAAGCCAGCCTACTCTCTTGACTTTAGAATGGTATTTAGCTTTGGCAAAAGCCTTTCTCATAATAAAATAACCGAGGTAGAGCGTATAAATGGAAAGTGGCAACCTGACCCAAGACGAGTATTTCTGAGCAAAAAAAGCAAGTGTTGCCCCTACGATGGCACCGATAATACCCGGAATCACGAGTGCCCTGAATAATTTTCTATTGATATTTCCAAAACGATGATGACTGTATCCTGAAACGCCGCTGGAAAAAACTCTTGCCGAGTGCACACGGCTACTCACGATCGCGGGGCTAACCCCGATAGCCAAAAGGAATGTTGTGGATATCGTACCATAGCCCATGCCTAAAGAACCATCAACCATTTGAGCAATAAAACCGGTGATCAGCATCATGAGGAATGTTTTGGTCTCTGTCGATTGTGAAGCAGACTCAATGCTCGCCATTATCTTTCCAAACGGAACATAAGAAAGAATGGTGTGACCAATGATCATAAAGCAAAACGCGAACAAACACCACTTTACGATCTTTTGCCACCTTTTTTGCTCGGGTTTATTTATATCCTCAAGAGTGATCTGTTTCGACACAAGCATTTTTGTAAGTTCATTTAGCCGCTTTACTTTTTCTTCAAAATCCCCATTCATATTTTGTCGAATACTACTGAGATCCTGTAAAACATTTTCCATTTCATAGGGGATCATATCGCTGATCACTTCCTTCATTCGCTTTGCAATGGTGGGAGAAAGTCCATTTGTAGAAATAGCTATTTTCATGCTTCCCTTTTGGACAATGCTACCCAAATAAAAATCGCAGAGATCAGGTGTGTCCGCCACGTTGACGATGATACCCTTTTGGTGCGCAAGATTTTTAATGTTTTCGTGGAGTTCCCGGTTCTTGGTAGCGAGAATGACAAGGTCCTTGTTATCTAAATCATATTCCCTGAAGGGCCCTGTATGATCCTGCAGGAGGGATGCTCAGAAACGATGCGCCGTACTTCGTCTTTTACCTCCGGCGCCACCACAGTAATTTTTGCTTCGGGAGAATTTGAAAGTAACGATTGCAATTTTTCGAGCCCCACATTACCGGCACCAACCAGAAGCGTTTCCAATTGATCCAACTTTAAAAAGATGGGATACAATTTATTCTTATGGTCGTGAACCGCTTCGGGCAGCTCTTGTATATCACTTTGTTTTTCCGCCATTCGATTTTACCGATTCCAGCTTTAGAAGTGTAAATGTATGTATTCTCTACTAATCTAGTAGACTAATGGAAAAATATTTTTCTCTAAGTTAGCTCACTTACATTCGTTAATGTAAATTTTTTTGACTACTAATCATTTCCTGCGTACTTTTATAGTCCACTAAACAGGTAGGGTATTACCGGCCTGATTGTTTATTTAAATATATATCCATGCAGAGTTTTCGTACTGAGCTAGAAAACCCAATCGTCGAAAGAGATATACTGGAGCTTGATCGGAAGATCCATGAATTCAGGGAGGGAAAAATACCGGAAGAAAAATTTCGCAGCCTCCGGCTCGCACGGGGCGTTTATGGCCAACGCCAACCCGGAGTGCAAATGGTTCGTATCAAATTGCCTTATGGTAAGATGACCCTTGCCCAATGGAAACGCATTGCCGATGTATCCGATGAGTTTGCAACTGGCAACCTTCATCTTACAACGAGACAAGATGTGCAAATACATTTTGTAAGCCTTGATCGTACCCCTGAATTGTGGAGTTTGCTTGAACAGGACAGCATTACTATTCGTGAGGCTTGCGGTAATACCGTTAGGAATGTCACCGCTTCGGACCAGGCAGGGATCGATCCCGATGAGCCGTTTGATGTTACGCCCTATGCCCACGGCGTCTTTGAATATTTCTTAAGAAAGCCGGTATGCCAGGACATGGGAAGGAAGTTCAAGATCGCTCTTTCAAGCAGTGAAAAAGATACTGCTCTCACGTTCATGCATGATCTTGGTGCAATTCCCCGCATCCGTGAAATCGACGGCGAACTGAAGAGAGGGTTCAAGGTCATGGTCGGTGGGGGACTGGGAGCGCAACCCTTTCTCGCAATAACGACTCATGAATTCCTGGAAGAAGACTTGCTCATCCCATATATAGAAAGTGTGCTCCGTGTTTTTGACCGTTATGGCGAACGCGCCAGCCGTCATAAGGCCCGTATAAAATTCCTGATCCAAAAAATTGGTATTGATGCTTTCAATGAATTGGTGAAAGAGCAACAAAAAGCATTGACCTATCAACGTTATAAAATTAATACTGCAGGCTTCGATAACTATTCGCTTCCTTTATACGGAGTGCCAGGTGAAACAACGGCGATCAAAAACCCGCTGAATTTTGAGATCTGGAAAAAAACCAATGTCTATGCGCAAAAACAAGATGGCTACTTCACAGTGTATGTGCGAATATTAAATGGGAACATCAGCTCTGTTAGTAGTCGCACACTGATCGAAAAATTAAGACCTGTGATCGCCGACGACGTAAGAGTAACGATCAACCAGGGTTTACAATTTCGTTTTGTAAAACCGGAACACCTTGAATATGTCTACAGCGCGTTAGAACAGGAAGGCCTGGCCGCCGCAGGTTTTGGAAGTGTAGCAGACGTTACTTCATGTCCGGGAACCGATACTTGTAATCTTGGTATCTCAAACAGTACAGGAATTGCCCAGGTTTTATCAGAAGTTATCGATGAAGAATATCCTGAGCTTTTATACAATAAGGACATTGCCATCAAGATCAGTGGTTGCATGAATTCCTGTGGCCAGCACGGAATGGCCTCTATCGGTTTTCATGGAAGTTCATTAAAAGCGAAAGGACAGGTAATTCCGGCGTTGCAGGTATTGGTGGGAGGCGGTGTAATGGGACACGGCGACGGTAGTATTGCCGATAAGGTCCTTAAAGTGCCCAGCAAACGAGGTCCCGATGTATTGCGTTATTTGTTGGATGATTACAAAACCAACCGGCAGAATGATGAGACACATCTCCAATACACAAAACGCGTGGGCGAAAAATATTTTTACGAACTATTGAAACCGCTGGCCAATTTAGAAACGCTGCAGGCGGAAGATTATATTGACTGGGGGCAGGAAGAAAAATATTCTACCGCGATTGGCGTGGGCGAATGCGCCGGCGTCATGATCGACCTGATCGCAACGCTTCTACTCGAAGCGGAAGAAAAACTGGAATGGAGCCAGGAAAATATTGATCGAAAGGCTTACGCTGATGGTATCTATAATACTTACTCAGCCTTTGTACATGCAGCAAAAGGATTACTGCTTCAGCAGGGTGTTCAGTGCAACACACAGGCCGGTATCCTAAAAGATTTTGATATTCATTTTACGCAAAGCGGATTGTACACAGAATCGGCCAGCCTCAAAGAAAGGGTCCTGCAGATGAATGAATCGGAGCCAACTGAAGAATTTGCAAACAGCTATTTGCAGCAGGCAAAGAATTTTGTTGCCTATGCTAAAAACTTCCGGGAGCAACTTGTATTAAATGAAAAGGCGGTAGTATAGTTGGAAAAAAACCGGGATCATTTATTTACAGTGGTCAGCTCACTAAACACGCTTCCCTCCTCGCCGGAGCTAAACCAGTTAAATTGCTGATAGAGATTCACAACCTTCCCGATAATTACAAGTGAGGGAGAACTAAAATCTTTGCCATTAAAATCCTGTTGGCAATTTTTGAGCGTGGTAACATGCACCCGCTGATAAATGGTTGTTGCCTGTTCAATAACGGCAAGAGGAGTGTTGGGTTTACGCGTATATCTTAGCAATAACTCGACAAGATCGTCAAGGTGTTTGGAAGTCATGTAAAAGACAAGCGTATCAGTTGAATTGGCAAGCTGCTTCCAGGTTTCCGAAGAATAATGTTTACATTGTGTAAGAGTAAGCATCTTTACTTCTCGTGAAAACCCCCTTGCGGTTAAAGGTATTCCGGCATAGGCAGAAGCACCAGACGCCGCCGTAATTCCGGGAATGATCTCGAATTCAATTTCATTTACAGTTAGGCACCTCAGTTCGTCAAGCACATTACTAAAAAAAGCGACGTCGCCTCCTTTCAATCGTAAAACTTTTTTCCCAGCTAACGCATGTCTGACAATTAACTCGTTAATCTCTTCCTGGGAAACAGAACCATCATGATAACCTTGTTTGCCGGTAAGAACTACCTCTGCATTTTTTGATGCATGCTCCTTGATAATTGCCGGGTTTACCAGGCGGTCAGTAATAATCACATCCGCTTCTTTTAAGCGCTTTTGCAACTTTAAGGTAATAAGCTCCGCATCGCCGGGGCCGGCGCCGGCAATCACCACTTTGTTTTTATTCCAGGTCTCACCCTCTCTCCGAAGGGGAGGGAGGCCGTGCTGTGGATCTCTATTTAACTCATGTTCAGACATATCATCAATGAATATTTCGTCTACTTTAAAAATCCAAAGTCTCCCTAAGTGGATTCTATTGTATCATACATGCACCAACAGTCACATTGCTGGTTTCGTCGATCAAAATAGCACCACCGTTGCACTGTAAGCTTTTATACGGATCAAATGCTACATCAGAGGCGGTTTTGATGGTTACTTTCACAATGTCATTCAAGCCAACCGAGGCCGGACTATATTCTTTTTCCAGCGTGTTTACATTTAATTTGTACTCGACTTCACGCACCACACTTCTTACCAGGCGGCTGTTCAACTGCAAGTAATATTTATTGCCTGCTGCAAGTGGCTTGCTATCCATCCAGCACAACAAGGCTTCGAATTCGTTATTTATTTCCGGAAGATTTTCTTCTTTTACAATCATATCGCCCCTGCTAATATCAATATCATCAGTTAACTGTATCACCACGCTCTGCGGAGCAAACGCTTCTTTAACTTCCTGTCCCCCGATCTCAACCGATTTAACCGTACTTGGTACTCTTGATGGAAGAACAACTACCCTATCACCTTTTTTATAAACGCCACTTATGATCTTTCCCGCATAACCGCGATAATCATGCAATTCCTCAGTTTGCGGACGAACAACATATTGTACTGGAAATCTCGCGTCAGTAAGATTGACATCCTGCTGTATCTCTACATTTTCAAGGAAGTGAAGAAGTGATTCACCTTCATACCAACTCATTTTTTCTGACTTGTCAACAATATTATCACCCTGCAATGCGCTTACAGGAATGTAATGAACATCTTTCAGGCCCAACGACTTTACCACTTCAGCATAATCGATCAAAATATTATTGAACACATCGCGTGAATAGTTCACAAGATCCATTTTGTTGATCGCTACAACGATATGCGGGATGTTCAGCAACGAAGCGATGATGGAATGGCGACGGGTTTGTTCCACCACTCCCTGTCTCGCATCAATCAAAATAATGATCAGGTTCGCGTTTGATGCGCCTGTTATCATGTTTCTTGTGTATTGTACGTGACCCGGTGCATCGGCAATGATGAACTTTCGTTTTGGGGTTGAAAAATAGCGGTACGCCACATCGATCGTGATGCCTTGTTCTCTTTCGGCACGTAGTCCGTCAGTCAGGTAAGCCAAATCAATTTCCCCGGCTTCCTTATTCTTGCTTTGCTTTTCAAGCTGCTCCAGTTGGTCGATCAAAATATTTTTACTGTCGTAGAGCAAACGGCCAATCAAAGTGCTCTTTCCATCATCTACACTTCCGGCAGTAATAAATCGTAAAATATCCATAGATCTAAAAAAGTAAAATTTTAAAAATATCCTCCCTTCTTCCTGTCTTCCATTGCAGCCTCCGTCACTTTATCGTCAATCCTGGTTTCTCCCCTCTCACTGATCCTGGTCAAAATAATTTCATTCACCACTTCATCAAGTGTCGCAGCGTTGGATTCAACCGCCGCCGTGCATGTCATATCACCAACTGTCCTGTAGCGCACTTTTCTTTTTACAACTACATCTGTATCGTCAATACGAATAAAAGGAGATACGGCTACCAATTGCCCTTCGTGTTCTATCACTTCACGCTCATGAGCAAAATAGATCGATGGCAAGGCAATTTTTTCCTTACGGATATAATTCCAAACATCTAATTCGGTCCAGTTACTGATCGGGAATGCGCGAACATTTTCACCCTTATGTATTCTGCCATTGTAAATATTCCAAAGTTCCGGCCGCTGCAATTTTGGATTCCACTGCCCAAACTCATCACGCACTGAAAAAATTCTTTCTTTGGCCCTTGCCTTTTCTTCGTCTCTTCGCCCGCCACCAATACAAGCATCACATTTCAATTCTTCAATCGTATCAAGCAAGGTATATGTCTGCAACCAGTTACGACTTGCAAACTTTCCTTTTGGCTCCGTAAGATTTTTTTGTTTGATCGTGTCTTCAACCTTACGAACTACCAACGTCGCACCCACTTGTTCCACGAGCAAATCCCGGAAGTCAAGAGCTTCCGGAAAATTATGCCCGGTATCAATGTGGACAAGCGGAAATGGGATCTTGCCCGGGGCAAATGCTTTTTTCGCAAGATGAACAAGAGTAATAGAATCCTTACCGCCGCTGAATAACAAAACCGGCCGTTCAAACTGACCAGCTATTTCACGAAAGATGTGTATACTTTCTGTTTCGAGTTGTTCAAGATAATCCAGTCTGTACTCACTCATAAGTTATTAGTTCACCGGTTAGCATTAAAATTATTTGGTTGTCGTATTTCCGATACATGCAAGCCACATTCCTTTTGCGATGTTTCCCACCACCATCTTCCCGCTCTCGGATCTTCGCCAGCTTCGATGGCCCTTGTGCAGGGCGCACAACCAATGCTGATAAATCCCTTATCATGGAGTGGATTGTAAGGAACATAAAATTCTTTCAGATAATCCACGACTTCAGCAAAGGTCCAATGCAACAGCGGATTGAATTTATAAAGTTGCTTGCCCTCTATCCATTCGATCGTCGGCATATCCTTTCTCGTATCTGATTGCTCGGCCCGGACACCTGTTATCCATACTTCCGCTCCCTGCAGGGCCCTGTTTAGCGGTTTTACTTTACGGATATTGCAACATTCTTTTCTATTTTCCACCGATTCATAAAAGCTGTTCACCCCTTTATTGGTAACAAACTCTTCTACATCGCTGGCCTCGGGGAAATATACGCGGATTGGTTTCTTGTATCGCGCAGTTGTTCTTTCTAAAAGTTCATACGATTCGCTAAATAATCTTCCCGTATCGAGTGTAAATATTTTTATAGGCAGGTCATTCTTGAAAATAGCGTCTGTGATAACCTGGTCTTCCTGGCCCAGCGAGGAAGAAAATACAACCTTGCCGGGAAACAGATCACTGATCAGTTCCAGTGCTTCAATCAGGGAAGCAGCTTCAAGTTGTTCTATCTGATCTTTATTTAGTCGCACATTATAAATTTGGTTGAGGAGTATAGCGCAAGTACGGTTTTACAACTTTCACCCCTTTCGGAAATTTTTGTAACGCGTCTTCTGTAGAAACGGCCGGGACTACGATCACATCCTCGCCATGATTCCAATCTGCCGGAGTTGCCACACTGTGATTCGCTGTGAGTTGTAAGGAGTCAACAACGCGCAATACTTCATTAAAATTTCTCCCTGTCGATGCAGGATATGTAATAATAAGCTTCACAAGTTTGTCGGGACCGATCACAAAAAGTGAGCGCACCGTAGCAGTAGCAGATGCATTTGGATGGATCATATCGTAGAGAGTGGCAACATTTCTATCGCTATCGGCAATGAGAGGAAAATTGACTTCTACATTTTGCGTTTCATTAATATCGTCAACCCATCCGGCATGACGATCAAGAGGATCTACACTAACTGCCAGCACTTTTACATTGCGTTTTGCAAATTCATCCTTTAACAATGCTGTTTTACCTAGTTCAGTCGTACAAACAGGTGTATAGTCCGCCGGGTGAGAAAATAAAATCCCCCAACTATTGCCGAGATATTCATAAAAATCGATCTCGCCTGCCGTGGTCTGTGCTTTGAAATTGGGGGCGACATCCCCAAGACGCAACGCCATATTTTTTACTTTTTTGATTATGAAATGAAATTCGAAATTAAGCTAAAAACAATACCCTACCAAACCGGTGGACTTCATTATGATTTCTTTTGAAAACAGTCGTTAGTTAATGAACAGGGGCAGATGTAAGATCCTGCAATGTTCTATGCTCCAGGATGTTCAGGGTGGCGTCCCTCACCAATATCATTGTATCGTGCAGGGCGCAATATTGTTCGTTACAATTTTTGCAGCGTTCATAGAAATACAGGCTCACACACGGAAGCATGGCGATCGGCCCGTCCACGATACGAATAATATTTGCCATGTGGGTTTTGGAAGGATGATTCTTTAAATAATAACCCCCTCCTTTCCCCTTTTTACTTTCCAGCACGCCCGCTTTCTTCAATTCAAGGAGAATATTCTCCAAGAATTTAAGTGGCACCTTTTTCTTTCTCGATATTTCAGAAATAAGTACCGGCCCCCGCTCGTATTTCTCGACCAGGTGGGTTAAAGCCCTGAAAGCATATTGTGCTTTTTTGGATAACATAGGTACCTATAAGATCTGCAATTTATAATGAATCGGAGAATTTTTTTTAAGCATTGCGGAAACTCCGCAATATTTATCTAATGAAAGATCAATGGCTTTTTTCACCTTTTCCTCATTCGCTTTGTCCGTTTTTATTTTATAAGTGACAAATATGTCCTTAAATACTCGCGGATGATCGTCAGTTTGCTCCGCCTCTGTTTCAATTTCAAAATCAGAAAACTGAACACGCATTTTGGAAAGAATGTCAACTATATCGATGCCACTACAGGCGGCAATGGCCGATAACACAAGAGCTTTGGCTCCAAAGCCGTCCTCCCTTTTGCCGTCAATCTTTATTTCATTTTTGCCGTGATGACTTCTAAACTGTTGGTCCCTTTGCCAATGAGTGATCGTTTTTGTGCTCATAATTCTACTTTATAGTTGATGTTTTTTATCGGATAAAATATTCCCAAGTGTCCATTCGATCTTCTTTTCAAAGGGGTGATGTCGAACCGGGCAATCCGCCTTTAAACAGATCGGGCATTGCACATACAGACAACCATCGGAGTGTACAAATAGTTCGATTGATTCCCCGAACTCCTTCTTTATTAATGAACCTAACGCCTCAACCTCAGCATGAGCCTCGTTGACGTTTAGGTACCAGGGCACTGTCAGGTGACAATCCACGTGTAAAATACTGCCATACTTGATCACCCGCAGGTTGTGAACGTCTACCCAATTCTCCTTTCTGTTAGCATTGAAGGCTCTCACCATTTTTTTCAACAATTCTTCGTCGGCTTCGTCCATAATTCCGGCAATTGATCTGCGCAGGATCCTGTACCCGGTATAAATAATGATCACTCCAAAAACAACAGCGATCACGCCATCTATCCAAACTAATTTTGTAAATGAGATGAGTAAAAGACCGGCCACTATTCCGAATGTCGAATAAGAGTCGGAAATAAGATGACGACCGCTTGCTATTAAAGCAAGTGATTGATTTTTTTTTCCGTACCGTACACCAACGAATCCTACACCCAAATTCACCAGGCCGGTAATGCCGACAAGGATCATTCCTTTGTCAATACTTCTGATCGGAGCAGGATAAATAAAGTGCTGAACGGCTTTATAGATGATGATAGCGCCGGCAGAAAGAATCAATGTGCCTTCCACGGCAGCTGACAGGAACTCTGCTTTACCATGACCATAAGGATGATTGATATCTCGCGGCTTTGCAGATATATATAGACTATACAAACCGATAAAGCCAGCGGCTACATTCACGATACTTTCCAGCGCATCCGTTAGTATGGCAACTGAATGAGTGAGATAGTAAGCTAAAAATTTCACAGCCAGTAACAGAACCGAGATCGCGGCTATCCATTTTTGAATGTTGAGATTTTGCTGCTGCGTTTTCAAGAATGGCAAGTTATTCAAATTTCTTTTGCAGAAAGTTGAACGCGTTTACTGACAACCCTTTTGAATGTTTTCCTGAGGTTTCCACGCAACCGAAAATAAAATTCTTTATTAAACAATTGAGAATCCCTGAGAGCCTTATAAGTGAGGAAAATTCCGATAGGTACCAAAATAAAGGTGGAGAGCCACATTCCTACGAACGGGCTCATGCTCCCTTCCTTTGCAAATTTTTGGCCCGTGTTACTTAAAAAATAAAATATCATGAAGAAAACGATTGCAAATATCAGCGGAGTTCCCAGTCCGCCTTTGCGAATAATAGAACCAAGAGGAGCTCCGATCAGAAACAGAACAAGGCAGGCGGCAGACAGCGCGATTTTTCTGTGCCATTCTATCAGGTGCAGCCGTAGTGCCTTTTTCTTCATTTCATAATCGGTTAGCAGTCCTGCAACACTTGAATTTGCTACCAGGAATTGCGAATGTGCTTTTTCGTTGACAAAACTCCTCACTGAATCGGGTAATACTCCATTAAACCTCTTTGCGGCCTTAAACTTGATGGTATCCGGCTTCTTCCATCCGCTGTCCACATAAGAAGCAAATTGAAAAAATGGAAGCATTTCCTTTTTTGTACGCAGCTCTACTTTCACTACTTCTTTCTTTAAAGAGTCAATGGCCTGGTTCAATTGCTTCATATTGCGCATCTGCTGATTATTCTGATACATGCTGTCAGACGTCTTTTTAAATTGAAGCGAGCTCAGGTCAAATTGCTTTATGTACTCTTTAAATCCAAGTCGTATAAACTCAGAATTTGAATACCTGTCCCCCCTCTCCTGGTATCGCCAACCATCGGTCAATCTCATGACCAGGTAACGCCGATCGTCCGTAATGCTCATTACACCATTCCTGGCAACAATAAAATTATCCTGTAACATTCCCCCCCTTTCGTAAATAATTACATCATGTATGATGCTGTCATGTTCCTTTTTTCCAATTTTTATCGCAAACCCTTCGATCTTGTTATAAAAGACACCTTCTTTCAATTCAAAAGCGGGCTTTGTAATATAGATGTCCCCCAGGAGTGTTTTTGATTTCAAAACAGCGACAGGCATAATATAATTGGCAAATAGAAAAGCGAGGAAGCATAAGAAAAGTGAGACAACAAAAAGAGGACGCATGAATCTCAACAATGAAATACCCGCGGATTTTATTGCGACGAGTTCAAAACTTTCGCCAAGATTCCCAAATGTCATTAACGATGAAAGCAAAACGGCCAATGGTAGTGCCAATGGGACCAACGCCGCCGTTTGATACCAGGTAAACTCAAGAATGATACCCGTGCTCAGTCCTTTACCTACAAAATCATCGATCCATAACCAAAAGAACTGCATGATCAAAACCAAAAGGGTAATAAAGAAAGTGGCGACAAACGGTCCAATGAAAGCCTTTATAATTAATATGTCCAGTTTTTTGATCAACCAGAGTAATTTTAGATTTAAGGTTTTAGATTTAAGGCTGCGGACCTTCTCAGAATAAAATCAAAAATCCGCAATCAAAAATCAAAAATGGAGATTAGGCAATGTCTGACCAAACAAAAATACAGCTTTCACCTTTTGAGATGGACCTGCTGAATAACTCTGAATGGATTTTAACAAAGAACCTGATCGTAAAAAAAGCGCAACGATTGCTTGAGCAAGTCCAGGAAAAAATATTGCGACACATAAAAGAGCACCCCATCAATTTACCACCGGAGGTAACCACTATTTCACCCAAAATTTCAAAGGGGGAAAACTATAATGGACTTCCCTGGCTGATGCTCGATTATCCGCGTTACTTTGAAAAAGAAAAAATCTTTGCCATCAGGACCATGTTTTGGTGGGGCAATTTTTTCAGCACGACTCTTCATTTATCAGGTCAATACAAGGAACGATACGGTCCGGCTATCGTGCAATCATATGAAGCTTTCTGCAAGAATGAATTTTATGCCTGTGTTCACGATGAACAGTGGCACCATCATTTTGAGAAAGAGAACTATTTACCTGTCAAAAATTTTACAGCGAATGATTTTGCTGACACTATAAATAAAAGGTCCTTCGTAAAGCTGTCGCGCCAGCTTTCTTTCCTGGAATGGAACGATGCGCCCGGTTTGTTATCAGAAAGCTTTATACAAATAACCAAGTGGCTTGGTTAATTACTTCCAATGCGGTGAAACAGGTCTTTAACCTGGTAGTCCCATAACATGCTTTGGTCTTTTACTTCCTTTTTTTCAGCAAAATCCTTAACAACGAGTATTGTCTGGTTTGTTATTTCTGATTTTTCAATGCTGAATTCAAAATATTCCTCTTTCGGTGCGTCCAACCAATGAAAGCGAATAAATTTTTCTTCCTGGCTTTCCAGAACTTCAGCTTTTTGAGAAGAACCATTCCAGGAAAAAAAGAATACATTATCTCTCTCATCCACTTTGTCAGCAAACCATTCCTGCAATCCGGCAGGAGTGGAAAGAAATTCGAAAAGAATGCTGGGAGAACATCTTACCGGGTACTCTAGCGTATACAATTGTTTACTCATCTTCATCTTTTAAATCATCAATCAATGCAATTATAAATAATTATTTTAAGCGTCAAAGTTTTTTTACGTTTATTTTTTCACCTTTCTCACGCTCATATACTAAAAGTTCATTAAGAGCGTTTTAATCAAACCGGAAATAAATTTTGGGACGTATCGGTAATTACCTTAATTTGCCTGACGTTCAATATTTTCGGAGGACGACGGACATTGTGATGGGATTTTTTGGGATAACTATGACCAAGCTAACATTATTCTTTAACCCTAAAAATAACCCATTTTTAAAACCAACCTATGAGTATGCGACAATTGAAGATCACGAAATCGATTACGAATCGTGAATCTCAAAGTCTCGAAAAGTACCTTCAGGAAATCGGCAAAGTCGATCTTATTACTCCCGAAGAAGAAGTAAAATTAGCCCGGTTAATTAAGCAAGGAGATCAGAAAGCGCTTGATCGTTTGACCAAGGCAAATCTTCGATTTGTTGTTTCAGTGGCGAAACAATACCAAAACCAGGGTCTTTCTTTACCTGATCTTATTAATGAAGGAAACTTAGGACTTATCAAAGCAGCTCAGCGTTTCGATGAAACCCGTGGTTTCAAGTTCATCTCGTATGCAGTATGGTGGATCCGTCAAAGCATTTTACAGGCTTTGGCCGAGCAATCACGGATTGTTCGCCTGCCATTGAATAAGGTAGGTCTCACCAATCGCATTCAAAAGGCTTATTCGCAATTGGAGCAGGAATTTGAAAGAGAGCCATCGGCCGAGGAACTGGCCGCAATGCTGGAAATAGACATTGAAGAAGTTTCGGCTACGCTTGGCATATCGGCCCGGCATGTCAGTGTAGACACTCCTCTTGCTGAAGGCGAAGACAACACGCTTCTTGATGTGCTGGAAAATCCAAATGCAGTAAAAACCGATAATGAGCTTGATCACACTGAATCTCTGAAAGTGGAAATTGAGAGATCATTAAAAACTCTCACGGAAAGACAAAAAGAAGTGATCTGCTACTTCTTTGGAATTGGTGTCGATCACCCGATGAGTCTTGAAGATATTGGAGAAAAATTCAGCCTTACCCGTGAAAGGGTCAGGCAGATCAAGGACAAAGCCATTACCAAATTAAGAACAGTAAATCGTTGTAAACTTTTGAGAACTTATCTCGGAGGTTAATCACGGATTAAAAGATCAAAAAGCCTATTTCAACGCAATAATTCTACTTTCCTCTTCTTATTTTTGTAAACCGATTAAAGTGAACTTCGATGTTCACTTTTTTATTTGTGAAAAAGAAAAAATCGTGAACCATGTTCGAAAGTTTATCCGACAAACTTGAAAGTGCGTTTAAAAGTTTAAAAGGCCAGGGAAGGATCACTGAGCTCAATATTGCCTCAACCGTAAAAGAGATCCGTCGCGCATTGGTAGATGCCGATGTGAATTATAAGATCGCCAAAGAATTTACGGATAAAGTGAAAGACAAGGCCATGGGTGAAAAAGTGATCAACGCCATTAGTCCCGGCCAGTTGATGACAAAGATTGTAAAAGATGAGCTGGCTGAATTAATGGGTGGACAGGAAAGTAGTTTCAATGCGAAGGGAAATCCTGCTGTAATTCTAATTGCAGGCTTACAAGGTAGTGGCAAAACAACGTTTAGTGGGAAGCTCGCCAATTATCTTAAAACAAAGAAAGGTTTCTCTCCTATGCTTGTGGCAGCGGACATTTATCGTCCAGCTGCTATGGAACAATTAAAAGTTTTAGGGGAGCAGATCAGTGTGGACGTGCATGTAGAAGAAGAAAACAAAGATGCTGTTTCCATTGTACAGAATGCGATCAAAGAGGCAAAGAGTAAAAATAAAAATGTCGTCATTATCGATACGGCTGGCCGTTTGGCAATCGATGAAGCCATGATGACCGAAGTAGCGAATATCAAAAATGCAGTGAACCCAAATGAGATTTTGTTTGTCGTTGATAGCATGACAGGGCAGGATGCAGTAAATACAGCTAAAGCCTTTAATGATCGTTTGGATTTTTCTGGTGTTGTGCTGACGAAATTGGACGGCGATACAAGAGGGGGTGCTGCGCTTTCCATAAAGTACACGGTCAATAAACCGATCAAATTTGCGAGCAGCGGCGAAAAGATGGATACCCTGGATGTATTTTATCCTGAAAGAATGGCTCAGCGAATTTTGGGAATGGGTGATATTACTTCGTTGGTTGAAAAGGCGCAGGAACAATTTGATGAAGAGCAGGCAAAAAAATTAGAAAGTAAGATCAGGAAAAACAAGTTTGACTTCGCCGATTTCAAACAACAGCTTGAGCAGATCAAAAAAATGGGTAACCTGAAAGACCTGATGGGAATGATCCCGGGTGTTGGAAAACAGATCAAGGATATTGATATCAGTGATGATTCTTTCAAAGGAATTGAGGCAATAATCAATTCGATGACCCCGGCTGAGAGGTCCGATCCTGACCTGATCGATAGCAGCCGGAGGAAGAGAATCGCAAAAGGAAGCGGAAAGGACATTAGTGAAGTGAATGCTTTTATGAGACAATTTGAACAAATGCGCGACATGATGAAGAACATGAACAAGATGAATATGTTTGGCAAGATGATGGGCATGCGGAAATAATTAATAATTATTGATTAATAATTATTAATTCAGTCTATGATAACCTCTCTAGATAAGTTCAGCAGGATCTTTTTTATAGGCGTAGCCGGAGCTGGCATGAGTGCCCTCGCTCAATATCTTTCGGGTATAGGGAAGACGATAGGGGGCTCTGATCGCTTTTTTATTCCTGGCCAGCAAAACGAGACAAGGGACAAATTGGAAGCCGAAGGGATAAAATGTTTTTTCCAGGATGGAAGCGGGATCGATGATGGAACGGACCTGGTCATTGCATCAACGGCGGTGGAAGAAACAAACGTGGAGATCCAGAAAGCAAAGGCTTTACATATACCGATACTGCTGCGCTCCGAATTACTAACGCTGATCAGCAACACAAAGAAAACGATTGCGGTTGGGGGTACGTCAGGTAAGTCAACAACAACGGCTATGTTGTTCGATATACTGGATCATGCAGGCCTCAAACCCAGCATTATCAGCGGGGCGGGACTGGTACGATTGCAAAAACAGGGAAAGATCGGAAATGCTTTCGTTGGAGATGGCGAATGGCTGGTGATTGAGGCAGACGAATCAGATGGTTCGATCGTCAATTATCATCCTGAAGTTGGTCTCTTGTTGAATATTGATAAAGACCATAAAGAAATTGATGAGCTGAAAACTATTTTTCAAACGTTCAAAGGCCATACAAAAAAATTATTTGTTGTAAATGCTTCTAATGCATTGACGGTTCCATTTTCACAAACGAAAAAACAGGATTTTTCATCGACCGACGCAGACGCGGGCTATAAGGCAACAGATTTTACACAAACTGGTTTTCATAGTCAATTTAAAATAAACGGTGTTGAATTCTCCATTCGTGCAATAGGCAAGCACAACATGGAGAATGCATTGGCAGCTTCTGCAGTAGCCAACCAATTAGGTGTTGACCTGGAAACTTGTTCGGATGCTATAAAAAACTACGAAGGAATTTATCGCCGCAACCAGGTACTGGGACAAAAAAATGGAATATGGGTGATTGATGATTATGCTCATAACCCGGCAAAAGTTGCAGCCGCTATTCGTTCGGTACAACCATTGGCCAAAAAAGTAATCGCGTGGTTTCAACCACATGGCTATGGCCCTACAAGATTTCTTCGAAATGATTTCGTAAAAGAAATTTCCCAGGCCTTGCGCGCAGAAGATGAAATATGGATGAGTGAGATCTTCTATGCGGGTGGCACCACCACGAAAAATATTAGTGCCGCCGACCTGATCGATGATCTGAATTCGTCAGGCAAAAAGGCGTTCTTTGTCGACAACAGGAATGACCTCGTATCGGCGTTGAGATCTCATTTAACTGGTGATTGCACTATTTTATTAATGGGCGCAAGAGACCCCACCCTTGATGAATTTGCAAAAAAATTCTTTGAAGAGTTATAATATGACCGATCGCTTTGAAATAATCGCCGACATTATTAAAAACAGGCGGAGCATTAAGCCGGTAAAGATGAACGGGAAAAAAATTCCCGACGAACAAGTCAGGGAATTATTGAAGCTGGCTAACTGGGCGCCTACTCATGGTCGAACTGAACCATGGAGATTTATTGTCTATTCAGGTGATAAGGTAACAGAGTTTTGTCACGAGCATGCTGAACTATATAAAGCACATACCGCGGTTGAAAAATTCGAACAGGTTAACTATGACAAGTTATTGCACAATGGCGACCTGGTTTCGCATATAATAATTGCCGTCATGCAAAGAGGCGACCTCCCTAAAATCCCTGCCCTCGAAGAAATTGCTGCTACCGCGATTGCCATTCAAAATATTTTACTTGGTGCCACTGCTGCGGGCATTGCCAGCT
The DNA here is from genome assembly GCA_036002905.1 of Chitinophagaceae bacterium. Taxonomy (GTDB): domain Bacteria; phylum Bacteroidota; class Bacteroidia; order Chitinophagales; family Chitinophagaceae; genus VBAU01. Next base: position 9,812 of record DASYSW010000126.1, on the reverse strand, counting down.
TCTGGAGCACCGGGGGAATGACACACCACCCGTTGATGAAAGATTTTCTTCAATTAAAGGAACACGATATTGTGATGAGTCTTTTGTATTTGGGCTACACCGATGAGCAGATGGAGGGGAAAAGACAAACTGAGATCGAGGAAAAAGTGATTTGGAAATAGTCTTTTTGTGCCGATCAATTGGAGATGTTGAGTATCCAGATATTGGGTATTGAGATATTAAGATATTATAAATACAATATCCCACTATCCTTATATTTAAATTCCTAATCGCGGCGTACCGCTGGTCCCAAAACATTCGATTTTGTGACAAAAAATATGTTTGCATTTTGAAGATCACCTCTTATTTTTGCCGTTCAATTAAACCTATTTTTTAACCGCATTTAAATTTCTATTTAAGATGCCAGTAAAGATCAGACTTCAACGACACGGGTCGAAAAAGCGGCCGTTCTATTTTATCGTAGTGGCCGATGCCCGTAGCCCCCGCGACGGTAAATTCATCCAGAAATTAGGTACGTACAACCCTCTCACTGTTCCCGCAACCATCCAGGTTGACAGGCAAAGAGCACTTGAATGGCTTCACAAAGGCGCGCAGCCTACTGATACCGTGCGCCGCATTTTGTCATTTAAGGGTGTGTTGTACCTCAAGCATTTGTTGCGTGGTGTGGACCTTGGGCTTTTCGACCAGGCAACTGCCATGGAAAAGTTTACAAAATGGAGCGCCGAGCACGATGCCCAAATTAGAAAACGCCAGGACGAAGCGCAGCGTAACAAGCGTGCCCGCAGACCGATGCCGGGCCGCAGACCTGAGCGCAGAAGCGAAAACGGTGGCTAAGTTCCCTTAACTAAATGGTATTAGGTGGTGCATAAGCATCACCTTTTTTTGTCACACGAATTACACCAATGATTACGAATTATGCGAATGTTTAAGAACGCGGCCGTGATCAATATTTTAAAATTTCATTCTCAACCTAGCCTTTCTCTGTATGACCATGCCTGTATTTGCCAATTCGTTTTAATTCATGTAATTCGTGCTTCTAATTCGTGTTAAACGTGGAGTATTTTAAAATAGGAAAGTTTGTCGCTGCACATGGAGTAAAGGGTGAGCTTTTACTTAAACATGAACTTGGAAAGAAAACTTCATTAAAGGGTCTGCAAACCATTTTTATTGAAGAAAAAAAAGAGTCGTTTATTCCCTGGTTTGTTGAGAAGACAAAGATTTAAAATGAAACCGAGGTTTTTGTGCAGTTTGAAGGCGTTGCCACCAGGGAGGCTGCGATAAAACTCGCGCAAAAAGAAGTGTGGTTTGCCGAGGCTGATATAAGAAAATTTTCCGCCAAATCATCTCCTATTAATTTACTGGGCTATACTATTATAAATAAAAAGGAACCTGTTGGAGAAATCCTCGAAATCATTGAACAACCTCACCAACTACTTTGCCGGGTCGAGATAAAGGACAAAGAAGTGCTGGTCCCCCTACACGAAAGTTTTCTTCAGGGGATCAATCATGCGAAAAAACAGGTGAATGTTGAATTGCCTGAAGGGCTGATTGAAATTTACCTGTGACTCCCTGGATCTCGTGGATGGTATTTGCTATTTGCACAAAATGACGTTGTTCATGCGCAATAAGAAATCGAAAAGTATCTCCCACTTTTAATTTTATAAATCTTGATATGGATATCGGGGTACGAGTCGCACCGATATTTTTTTGCTTTGCCATTTCCAACAGGTTGAGCAATTGTTGGTGTTGATTCATAAAATTATCCATCACTGGCTTTATATCCGGGTTGGCGGGAGGACGATGATCTTTGGGCGACGTCATTTTATTGCGTATTTTGCCGTCGGCTCCAGGTCTCATGATCCTCATGAAATAATTTCCAAACCAGCCCGGAGTAAAATTTTCTTTGGGTGGCTTGTGTGACTGAAGAGATTTCTCAATGGCGGGCAGGTAATAACGGCCATAGCTATTCAAATGCTCCAGTATCTGTATGACGCTCCACTTTCCCACGCCCGGAGTAATCAATAATAGTTCCGGATCTTCCTTTTGCAGGTACGAGGCCGTGAGGATCAACTGCCGAACTTCAGCCTCGAGCTCTTCTAAAATGGCGTTGCTATTGAATTTCATTTTAAAAAATTTATACGAAGCTAAAAGGGCTTTTAAAAGAAAATCTTTGCCTGCGTCAAGATTTTATGTCCCCGACGACCATACTATTCTATCCTGACAGAGCCAAGCAGTTTACTGAACGTAGCCGGATCGATTCCTAAATAAGACGCCAGGTATTTATGCGGAATGATCTGCAGCACATGAGGACTACGTTTCAGCAACGACCTGAATTTTTCCTCCGCGCTAAAGCATTGTATTTCTATTTGTCTTTCCAATACCCCTTTTAGCGCAAATGCCGTCAGCTTTAAAACCATTTGTTGTATAGAGGCGTGATCATTCATGAGCTGCTCAAGCTGCCTGTATGTTGTCCGGAGAAATTTGCTGGCCGTTAACGTTTCAAAAAAGTACTTTGAAATTGTCTGTGTTAAAAATGAATCGGCCACCCCTGAGAACGAAGAAGGATAGGTAAAAACGATGGTTGCCTCTTTTTGATCATCACCAATATAAAAAGCCCTTTGCAAACCCTCCAATACAAAATATAAATGTCCTTCTGTTTCACCAGCTGCCGTTAAAACAGTTTTTCGTTTGCACTCAAAAGGCTGCCATATTGCGCTGAATACCTCCCACTCCTTGTCATTTAATATTTTGACGGCTGAAATAAAATTGCGCAACTGGTCTAAAGGGTCCATTATTTAGCGATTGACTGAATAAAATCGGCTAACAATTTCATCCTGTAATAAAGATTGCTCAGCATCAGTGATATATTATTTTTTACCTTCTCTACACTATTTCCATTCATCTTCTTGATATTCTTAAGCTCCTGTATCTTCTCGTCGATCTTATCGATCAGTTTCTCAGCATCCCAGCCGATATATTTTTTATTGCGTTCATCAAATACATGGTAAGGTTCGATCGCTCCGGCCTTTATTTTTTTGAATTTGAAATTATTTTTGATCGCATCCTTGATGGCTTCGTTACTCAATAAGTCGATCATTACATCGGGTGGGTTGTGGTTCTTGTAAGCATTGCTAAAGATATTCAGGTTGTCGCGTAATTCCCGGATCACTTGTTTCTTTAACACATCGTTTGTCTTACTTTCTTTGTTCAAAAAAGTAACCAGGTCCTTTAACGGTCCAATTCCTGTTTTGAGCCATTCTAAGTTCATCAACACAAAAATTAAAAATCAAATATCAAAAAACAATCCCGATAATTAGCGGGGCCAAATAAATTAAAAACCAAATCTCAAAAAACAAGGTCCAAAGAAATCAAAAGTTCAAAAAAAGAACGCCTTGACACTAGCACCTGGTTCTTTTTTTGGAACTGAAGATTTGGGATTGGTCCTTGGATCTTCAGATTTGAGATTTGATTTCTGGATCTTGAGATTTGTTATTTGGTTCTTTTTTTTGGAGCTTGATACCTGAGATTTGGTTCGTGCTTGGGCATTTGGTTCTTTTCCCATCGTAATTTTGCTCTGTGTCTGAACCGCTCCGTCATATTGCCCATTTTGATCTCGATTCATTTTTTGTTTCGGTTGAAATCCTGAATGATCCTTCATTAAAAGGAAAACCTGTTTTGGTTGGCGGAAGTGACAGGGGTGTTGTTGCGGCATGCAGTTACGAGGCGCGGGCATTTGGAATTCATTCCGCCATGCCCATGAAACAGGCAAAAAAACTTTGCCCACACGCAATCGTGGTGAGCGGAATGCGGGGAGAATACAGCCGGTATTCACGATGGGTAACTGATATTATCGCGTCTAAAGTCCCTTCGTTTGAAAAAGCAAGTATTGATGAATTCTATATTGACCTCACGGGCATGGATAAATTTTTTGGCGTAAGTAAGTACACCAAAGAATTACGACAACAGATCATAAAAGAAACCGGTCTCCCCATTTCATGTGGATTGTCTTCAGGAAAAATGATCAGCAAGATTGCCACCAACGAAGCTAAGCCCAACGGCTTTTTAGAAATTCCTCATGGCAAGGAAACGGATTTTTTATGGCCGCTTCCCATTGAAAAGATCCCCGGTGTTGGAAAAAACACGGAACAGCAATTGAAAAATTTTGGTATTTATAAAATAGAAGACATAGCCAAAACGCCGGTCGATGTAATGGAGAAATATTTTGGTAAGTGGGGTGAATCTCTCTGGAGAAAATCAAATGGGATCGATTCAGCACATATTGAGACCGGGTGGGAACAAAAAAGTATGAGCCATGAAAACACCTTTGAAGAGGATAAAACGGACCTTGATTTTTTATACAGCGAACTTGTGCGACTGACAGAAAAAACCGCCTATTCATTAAGAGAAGACGATATGCTCACAGGATGTGTGACTGTTAAGATCAGGTATTCAAATTTTGAAACTACGTCAAGACAGGAAACCGTGGACTATACTTCTCTTGATGACATACTAATTGCCAAAGTAAAGGACCTGTTCAACAAATCATGGCAAAAAAACAGGCCTGTAAGATTACTTGGGGTTCGCTTTAGCCAACTGATCCCATTTACAATGCAGATGAGTCTCTTTGAAAACAATGCTGAAAAGTTGAACTTGTACAAAGCCGTCGATGATATAAAGAACAGGTTTGGAAGTAAGACCGTCAAAAAAGCGGTTACCTCTGATCTTAGGGAAAGTTTAAATCGAAACACGACGAGGCATAACAAGAAAAAGTCTTCATGAAGAAAGCCAAAACTTACGGCCTCACACACATTGCCATCGCTGTGAAGGACCTTGACAAGACACTCAGGTTTTATCAAAAAGTTTTTGAAGTAGAAGTAATGTACCACAAAGATGATTTTTTACAGGTTACCACTCCTGGTGCAAATGACATCATTGTTTTTGAGAAGAAAAAAGCCGACTACGGCAAGACAGGTGGCATTGCTCATTTTGGTTTCAGGTTAAGGAAAGCGGGGGACATCGATGAAATGGCTAAAAGGATCAAATCGGCGGGCGGAACCATTCTTGACAAGGGGGAGTTTGTTCCCGGTGAACCTTATATTTTCTTTAAAGATCCGGATGGGTATGAGGTAGAAGTATGTTACGAGTTGATAGGAGAATAAGGGATCCCGCCAGAAGTCGTAGTTATTACTGAGAGATGCAATCTGTGACTCTCCCCCAACAAAATGCTGCACAGCGACTTGGACGTCGAACGGAGCGTCGCAAGAAAAGCCCAATAGGATTGGCAAGGCCGGCAACAATCAACAAAACTATAGCCCGCTTCCCTTATCTTCGCCCTTTTAAAAAAATTAACTGAACTATGCCTAAAGCCTGGGACGATTACCTTGAAAAGAATAAGGACCGTTTTTTGAACGAGATGCTTGACTTGTTACGAGTACCCTCTGTAAGTGCAAAAAGTGAGAATAAAGATGATATGCAAGAATGCGCGGACCTTGTCAAACAGCGATTACTTGATGCTGGTTGTGACAGGGCGGAGGTAATGCGCACTGATGGCCACCCCGTAGTTTACGGAGAAAAAATTGTAGATCCGTCAAAACCGACGGTGCTGATATATGGCCATTATGATGTGCAGCCCGCGGAGCCATTGGAGCTTTGGCACAGTGGACCTTTTGAGCCGGTGATCAAAGACGGAAAAATATTTGCGAGGGGAAGCGCTGATGATAAAGGACAATTTTACATGCACATTAAAGCGCTGGAGATGATGGTTCAGACAAAGACGATGAGTACCAACATAAAATTTTTAATAGAGGGAGAAGAAGAAGTAGGCTCACCTAACCTTGGAAAATTCGTCGAACAAAATCGAGATTTATTGAAAACTGATGTGATCCTTATTAGTGACAGCGCAATGTTAAGCATGGAGAACCCCTCTCTTGATATTGCAGTTCGGGGCTTAAGTTATATTGAAGTGGAGGTAACAGGACCTAATCGCGATCTTCATAGCGGAACTTATGGAGGAGCCGTTGCCAATCCGATAACAATACTGGCAAAAATGATAGCCGATTGCTTTGACAAGAAAAATCATGTCATCATTCCGGGCTTCTATGATGATGTTGCAGCACCCACCAAGGAGGAAAAAAGACTATTAAAAAAAGCCCCTTTCAATGAGCAGGAATACAAAGATGAATTAGGAGTAAAAGAATTATGGGGAGAAAAGGGCTTTACGACAAATGAAAGAACCGGCATTCGCCCCACACTTGAAGTGAATGGCATTTGGGGTGGTTACGAAGGTGAAGGCGCAAAAACCGTTCTGCCCTCAAAGGCCACTGCAAAGATCTCTGCGCGACTCGTGCCAAATCAATCATCAAAAAAAATGACTCAACTGCTGTTGAATTATTTCAAGTCGGTGGCTCCCGCGGCCGTCACGGTGAGGGCCTTTGAGCATCACGGCGGCGAACCTTACCTGACGCCCATTGATAGCAAGGGCTACCAGGCGGCTTCTAAAGCCGTGAAGAAAACTTTTGGAAAAGTTCCGATCCCGGTTCGCGGTGGAGGAAGCATCCCCATTTGCTCCATTCTTGAAAGAGAACTGGGAGTAAAAATAGTTTTTATGGGATTTGGGTTGGATAATGACAATCTTCACTCGCCAAATGAGAAATATAACATTGAGAACTATTACCGGGGAATACAAACAATCCCGTACTTCCATAAATACTTTGCGGAAAGCAAATAGCTTAGAAGTTTTTATACCTGTAGACCCTTCCGGTCCAGTTGAGAAAGTAGTTTAAATTCTTCAGCTCATCGTTAAGCTCATTGGGAAAATCTATTTCCCGGCCCTTCAGGTTATTAATGATATCCAGAAGCAACCATTGATTTTTTACAATATATTTCCCGTCAACCTTTACAATCGCTATCGAACCGACGGTCGTATTGTCTTTTATTCTGCCCTTTTCATATTTGAGCGAAAATGAATTGCCGCCCAATTCAACAGGGGGATCGTCTGGTCCTTTTTTCATCTTGTCAATAAGCTGTTCCATTGTATAGGTAGTATCGGATTCGTTCAAAACTACATAATCATTGTTTGTGCCCGCGTACAAAGCAGTGTCCGCATAGAAAACAACTCTATTTGCGTCAAACAAAGTACGAGAGTATGCATTAATATAAGGACTCAACCCCAAAAGGCTATAATTAACAACATATAAATCTTTTCTATAACCGTCGTGTTGCTGAAGATATAAGAGCGGATAAAAATCATTGTCACCAAAGGAAATGAAAATCGCATTCTTTGAACAGGCATCCATTAAAAATTTTGCCATTTGAATTATAGAGTCGGGGTAAATTCTATCCGGTAGCGAAATTTTTTTTGCATAGTCGGTTGCATAGGTCATCAGCGCGTGAAATCGCACCACTTCCTCATTGGCATATTTGATTTCCGCGTTGCCCACAATAGTTTTAAATGAAGAGTTTCTTCCCTTTAATTGTCTGTATAAGTCAATGGCTTTTTTACACACTTGCTCATATTGCTCAATTTGAGCCTTTGTTAAGGAATTAGCTTTAAGGGGAGGATGAAAGCTCTCTTCGGGAATGCTAAATCCAAACTGATCTGACAATAAAGAGCTGGCAAAAGTACTGTATGCACGTGCCAACAAATACAAACCGTTGTCTGAAAGCTCCCTCTCGCCCTCCAGCTTTTTAATAAGATCTTTATACCACCCGTTATACCCATAGTAGGGATATAACCTAAACCACTGGACCTCATATGAATTCAAGTACTCGGATAAATCAGAAATTATTTTTGCTTCCTTTCGAAAGTCAAGTTCTTTATAATCCTTTTCCCGGAGACTGTAATAAAGTTCTCTTTTGTCATCTTCCAACGAGTGATTCACGATTTTTTTCGAAACAACAAACCATCCCTCGGACTTTTTTTCAAAAAAAACACGTTGGTAGTCCGAATCATCGATTGAATAAGTTGAGTAAAACTTTTGCGCCACATCTTCAATATCCGGCACGGTATCCTTTTCTTGTGCATGGAGAAAAATCGACGATGAAACCAGGAAAAAAAATAGTAGGCACCGAATCATGTAGCCAAAGTAATAAAAAAATTCCCCGGGTCATTTAATTTTTGTAAGCGCTCCTGCTCTGTGCGCCGCGACGTGATCCGTTTTATCGCTCTTAATTTCATATTGTGGATCCTCTTTTGTTGCGTGATGCGTGTAGCCTTTATAATTAAAATCCCTCTTGTGTACCTTAATGATCGTTCCTGAAACATGTCCTGCTTCTGACTTCCATTTTACATGATCACCAACCTGAAATTGCTTTGGCATAAATTCTAATTTTGTTATTGGTTCATGCATGGAAAGCAAGAACAACGCCATTAACTTGCATAAAGACTATGACTGACAAAGAAAAACTTCGTCTCGACAAATATCTCTGGGCCATTCGTCTGTTCAAAACGAGGACGATGGCAGCAGCAGCCTGCGATATGGGAAAAGTAAAATTCAATGGTACTGCAGCGAAAGCCGCACGACATATAAATATTGGTGATGAATATGAAGTGAAAACAGAAAATAAACGATGGAGAATAAAGGTGGCGAGGCTTCTGCACAACCGCGTAAAATATGAGGAAGCTATAAAATATTATATCGACATTACTCCCGCTGAAGAAATTCAGCGACTGCAATACCAGGCATCCGTCTTTCACACAGGTAAGCGACAAAGTAAGATTGGGAGGCCGACAAAAAAAGAAAGACGGGACCTGGATGATTTCCTGGGCGAATAAAAACACAGCCGGGAGTTAGTAGCCTGGAGTAGGCGGGCCTTCCCCACTTGCCGCTCGTCACTTACCACTTACCAAATCATTAAGTTTGCAGCATGCGTATTGACATACTTACGGTTTTGCCCGAGCTTCTTGAAAGTCCTTTGAACCATAGCATCATGAAAAGGGCGCAGAGCAAAGGTTTACTCAAAGTGAATGTACATCATCTCCGTAAATGGGCGGTTAACGAATATGGCCAGGTTGACGACTACCAGTATGGCGGCGGTGCAGGAATGGTAATGATGTGTGAACCACTTACAAATGCAATTGAAGAACTAAGTAAGGAAAGAGAGTATGACGAGATCATCTACCTCACGCCCGATGGGAGAACTTTTGATCAAAAGGAAGCAAATAACTTATCATTGAAAGAAAATCTATTAATGATCTGCGGCCACTATAAAGGGATTGATGAGCGCATTCGGGAGCACTTCATTACTAAAGAGATTTCAATCGGAGATTATGTCCTCAGTGGCGGGGAGTTGGCCGCATCGATTTTAGTCGATGCAATCGGCCGCCTGATACCAGGTGTGTTGAATGATGAAACATCAGCCTTGTTTGACTCGTTCCAGGATAATTTATTAGCCCCACCTGTATACACAAGACCTGCGGATTTCCGGGGGTGGAAAGTGCCGGATATTTTATTGAGCGGCGACGCGAAGAAGATTGACGAGTGGCGACATGAACAATCGGTGAGGCGAACCGAGGAAAAAAGACCTGACCTGCTCAACCAGGGTCAATAAAAAAAAGCCCCGACAAGTCGGGGCGGACATTGTGTGGGGACTGTTACAGCAAACTAATTTTTGCTTCAATGTACCAGATTAGCTGTTAGTTTTGGTTGCGACCTTCTTTCGCTATGTGAACATCTTATTTTCAAAGTGACCGACATTATTGCCGGCAACTCATTTATAATCCTCGGTACGGATTTCGCAATAATAGGTTTTAAAAAAGGCCCCGCCAAGACTAGCAGGGCACACCCTTAACCATACGAAACCAAAATCTTTAT
>DASYSW010000125.1:0-7681 GCA_036002905.1 Chitinophagaceae bacterium | reverse complement strand
TTAAGCCAGCTTCCCAATAATGTCGTGGAGCACCTCCTTTATCGTTGCCGACTGTATGTTGGAGAAGAATATTCAGCCGATTTGACAAGCCAATTTGAAAACCGATCTGGGCATCCGAAATTTCATCCAATCCAAAAAAGGTGTAAGTGCCTCCATTCTCGCCCGCAATATCTCCAAACGTGTGAACTATGGTAAAGGCCATTGCCCCTTTGGGCAGTACTTCAACTGTTTTTGCGTTAATCAAGCGCTGGCCATAAAAAATTCGGAGCGCCGTTTCGTCCCCGGGCCATTTCTTTTTATTTGATTGATTAGAGGTATTTGCATTGCCGGTTGAATCGTTTTGAGCGAATACATTGACAGCGATAAAGCAGCACACCAGTAAGAATTTCCCTTTCATAACTTGACTATTGTAGGTTTTATGTAAACGTACCAACACAACGGAGAACTAAAATGAAAGGTTGCCCTTCAGAATCACGCAAACGATACCGCTATTTCTTCATGGCAGCGATAATTTCTTGCGCATGTGCCTTATTTTTTGGCTTGGTAAATACCTTTTTTATAACCCCTTTTTCGTCGATTACAAAAGTTGTTCGAAGGACGCCCATGTACTCACGGCCAAATAATTTTTTCTGATCCCAGACGCCGTATTTTTCAAGCACATCGTGAGAAGTATCAGCGATCAACGGGAACGGAAGTTTGTATTTTATTTCAAACTTCTTCTGTTTTTTTTCGTCATCGGGACTTACACCAACGACCTCATATCCACTTCTTTTGAGCAGAGAATAGTTATCACGAAGATTGCACGATTCAATGGTGCAGGTGGGTGAATCCGCTTCTGAATAGAAATAGAGTACCAGCTTTTTGCCTTTGTAATCAGCCAGGGAGATTTTTTTCCCATCCTGGTCCTTGCCTGCAAATGCCGGCGCTTTATCACCTTCCTTGAGTGTAACCATGATTAAAGATTAAATTGATGACGAAAATTCCTATTTCTTTTTGGTGGATTTCATTCTGGTCGGCACATTTTTCTTGCTACTCGCTTTTTTCTTCATTGCAGTTTTCGTAGGCAGCGGAGAATATGGATATCGCTTGAGGCACCAATCTTTTTCAGTGACATTTCCTACGATGTCCACGATTCTAACTTTTAACCGATGTACTCCATAGGGGCAATGTTCATCAAAGTTATAAACCCAGGCGGCACCTTTATCATTAGTAAACATTAACCATTCACCGTCCAGTTCAGCCCAAAAACTCCTGACTCCACTGTTGTCTTTCGGATAAAATACAATTCTCTTTGAGGAGCTAAGGTCAATGGTATCAGCGCTTCCCAAGCCATTGACCGAAGGTGTTGTAGTGTCAGCAAAAGCCTGGAAAGAACCGAAATCGCTGAATTTTGCGGCAACCCATCCTTTTTGCCATTCGGCTCTTCGATAGGTACCACTTTCTCCGTCTGTTCTTTTAATGACAATTTTATCCGTCAATTCTTCCCCGACAACACTATTCGGCTTGATCCGAATATTTAGTTCAGTGTGGAGGGGGATCGAGGCGTCACCAAAACGAAACGATGATGAAATGGAATTTGAACCAGCCTGATCGACGCGGGTAAAAACCGGCTGAACAGAATCATACAAACACTCCTCATCAAGATAAGCTTCAAAGTCATCCTGCTCGAATATATTTACACTGCCGGGAGAAAAAGAGTTATGTGAAGAGTTATTGATCACTGGAATCCCGGCACTGCTAAACTTCACGTCAAATTTTAGTTCGGAAGTATTCTGCTTTACATCGCTAATTTCGATTCGCACGTTGTGTATATTGGTATCATTTAAAATGACAGATCCGTCACCTCTCCTTAGCCTGTATGTTCTGCCGTTGTCACCAGGCAGCTTGAATAAAAGTTGAAGATAAGAACCTCCGTTATACCTGTATTTGTAATCGACGTGGGCATTTACGTACTCAGTTTCATTGTAATCCATACTGTCAAGTACAAATTCGGACAGGGGTTGCTCATCCAAAAAAATTTTTCCGCTGTAGATCCCATTGGGACTGCTTGATCCGGTTACGCGATCAAAAGCCCCGACCGCAAAACCCACTTTTGAAAAGTTGGTCCTGATCAATGTGTCCCTCAACAGATACTTATCCTTAATTTTTTTTACCGGGATCACAGTAGGGCTTTGATCATAGATACTAATAGTTCTATTATACAAAGCTAATTTTGTAAATACCGGGGGCACATCATCCTGAATTGGTAAATTAAAGAAGTAAGGATTGATACATCTTTGAGTTGTTGTATTCCTGATCTCGAAATGAACGTGAGGTCCCTGTGATCCTCCCGTACTTCCGCTCAACGCAATGAGCTGTCCCTTTCGTACCGGAAATTGATCTTTTGTAAAATTTATTTCTATCTCCCATGACTGCTGTTCGTACTGTGCACTGGTTACAACACTATCCAGCCTTGAAAAGAATTTGTTGAGATGACCGTAGACTGTCGTCAGTCCGTTAGGGTGATTTATGTAAATGGCTTGTCCATAACCGAAGGCCTGGACAGTGATTTTCGCAACATATCCGTCTGCCGCTGCATACACGGGCATGTTCACTTTTTGATCCGTGCGTACGTCTAATCCCATGTGCCAATGGTTTGAACGCAACTCGCCAAAGTTGGCAACAATGCCCGGCTTATCGTCAACAGGCCACCGGAAATAGTCTTTTGAATAAACGAACGATTGGGAGTAGATGTTAATTGAGAAAAACAGGCAAATGAAAATATTCAGTCCATGCAGCATAATCAAAATTACTTCGCACTTATATAGAGCAAGGTGATAGTTATCCAGATTAATGAAACACAGACGATGTAAAGAATTCGATGTGCTTGCAAAAAATAAATTCATTAAACATTTCTTTAACCAGGATTCAAATATTCTTAATGACATATTAAAATTTGTGGCATGAATTTTAGATAAATAAGGAGGATAATCATGAAGAAAATGAAACCGATGTTTTACAAATTTACTTTCAGACTTTTTCTTGTCGGTGGCATCATCGTCGGGATCGTGAAGGGCCAGGACGCCAGGCAAAAGTGGGTTAGCAAGAAAAAAATAAGATATGAAGCGAGGAAGGCCCAGCAAAAAACCATGGGCATCGATCGGTCGCTGGTAGCGCTTGATGAAATAGAAATGTCAACATATCACAGCTAAAAGTCTGAGTAAATTTTTTTAGCACTACCTCTCAAAAGAAATCATATTCCCTTAGTTTTGCACCCCGGGCAAATCGCCCGGTTTTTTTATACCCTCTCTAAAGATGACGGAGATAAGATAAATGCCAAAAGACAATTCGATTAAGTCGGTCCTTATCATTGGTTCGGGTCCTATCATTATTGGTCAGGCTTGTGAATTTGATTATTCAGGTAGCCAGGCCGCTCGCAGTTTACGCGAGGAAGGCGTAAAGGTGATCCTGATCAACAGCAATCCCGCTACCATTATGACTGACCCGATGATGGCTGACAAGGTATACCTGTTGCCTCTTACAGTCGAGAGCATTGAAAAAATTCTTGAAGAAAATGAAATTGATGCCGTCCTGCCCACCATGGGCGGCCAGACGGCTCTGAACCTGGCCAAAGAGGCAGAGGATCTTGGTATCTGGAAGCAATACAATGTGAGGTTGGTCGGTGTCGATATAAAGGCAATTGAAAAAGCGGAGGACCGCGAAAAATTTCGCCAGTGGATGATAGCGCTAGGTGTCCCTGTGGCTCCTGCGAAAACGGCAAATTCATTTTTAGAAGGGAAGGAGTACGCGCAGGACATAGGCTTTCCGCTGGTGATTCGTCCCTCATTTACCTTAGGGGGAACAGGCGGCGGATTTGTTCACGATAAAGATGAACTCGATGAAGCATTGAACCGTGGACTGCAGGCATCTCCCATTCATGAGGTGCTTGTGGAAAAAGCTGTTTTGGGCTGGAAAGAATTTGAGTTGGAATTGCTTCGTGATTCCAATGACAACGTGGTGATCATTTGCAGTGTCGAGAATTTCGACCCTATGGGCATCCACACGGGTGATTCTATTACGGTTGCTCCCGCCATGACACTTAGCGACACGGCCATGCAACTGATGCGTAACACAGCGATCAAAATGATGCGTGACCTGGGAAATTTTGCCGGAGGCTGCAATGTGCAATTCGCATTGAATCCTGATACGGAAGAGATCATCGCTATAGAAATCAATCCTCGTGTCAGCCGCTCGTCTGCGCTTGCGTCAAAAGCAACCGGGTATCCAATCGCCAAGATCGCGGCAAAACTTGCCATTGGTTACACATTGGATGAACTGGAAAATCAAATTACAAAAACCACGTCCGCCTATTTTGAACCGGCATTGGATTATGTAATTGTAAAAATACCCCGCTGGAATTTCGACAAGTTCAAAGGAGGCAATGATACGCTCGGCCTCCAAATGAAGAGCGTTGGAGAAGTGATGGCCATCGGAAGAAGTTTTACTGAAGCAATACAGAAAGCCTGTCAGAGTTTGGAGAACAATGCGGTGGGCCTTGGATATTATGGAAAAAGCATGATGAAGGCGGACGAGATGCTGAGTCATATCAAAACTCCGAAATGGGATCGCATTTTCAGAATAAAGGATGCGCTGATGATTGGTGTGAGTGTAAACACTATTTCCAAGGTGACAGGGATTGACCGATGGTTTGTTTATGAGATCCAGAAGATCTGCAATATTGAAAAAGAACTGGCGAAATATGATCTCGATTCACTGCCGGACAATTTATTGCGCGAAGCAAAAGTGAACGGATTCAGCGATGATCAGATAAATCGCATACTTCAGCACGGCGATGAGGAGGATATCTATAAAAAGAGAAAGGACTTAGGGATAACAAGGGTCTATAAAATGGTTGATACCTGCAGTGCAGAATTTGAAGCAAAGACTCCATATTTCTATTCCACATTTGAAGAAGGGCATATTAATGAGAGTAAGGTTTCAGATAAAAAGAAAGTGATTGTACTTGGGTCCGGGCCAAACAGGATCGGACAGGGAATTGAATTTGATTATTGCTGCGTCCATGGATTGCTTGCGATAAAGGAATCTGGTTATGAAGCCATTATGGTGAATTGTAACCCCGAAACTGTTTCGACAGATTTTGACATGGCCGATAAACTCTATTTCGAGCCAGTTTATTGGGAGCATTTATGGGAAATAGTTGAACATGAAAAGCCAGAAGGTGTAATTGTTCAATTAGGAGGGCAAACGGCACTAAAACTTGCAAAGCTTCTGCATGAAAAGGGCATTAAAATCATTGGTACCGATTTCGACAACATGGATATCGCTGAAGATCGCGGCCGTTTCAGTGACATGTTGAAAGAACTCGATATTCCGTACCCTAATTATGGTACCGCTTATGATGTCGATGAGGCCGTAGAGGTCGCGCAAAGGGTTGGCTACCCTGTCTTGGTCCGTCCAAGTTACGTACTCGGCGGACAGAGAATGAGAATTGTGATCAATGATGAGGAACTTGAAAAAGCCGTAATAAGTTTATTAAAACATATTCCCGGGAACAAAATCCTTGTTGATCATTTCCTCGATCGATGCCAGGAAGCAGAGATCGATGCCATTTTCGATGGTCAGGATTTTCATGTGATGGGGGTAATGGAGCACATTGAACCGGCTGGTATCCACAGTGGCGACAGCAATGCGGTTCTTCCTGCATTTAATTTGACGCCGATGGAAGTGACTACGATGGAATTCTATGCTGAGAAGATCGCAAGAGCTTTAAAAATAAAAGGGCTGATCAATATACAATTTGCAATCAAAGAGGGAAAAGTTTACGTGATCGAGGCTAATCCAAGGGCGTCAAGGACGACACCGTTCATTGCAAAGGCGTACCAAATTCCTTATCTCAATATTGCAACAAAGATCATGTTGGGTGAAAAGAGATTAAAGGATTTCAAATTTGATAAAAAGCTCCGCGGGTTTGCTATCAAAGAACCGGTATTTAGTTTTGAAAAATTCCCCGGCGTTAGCAGGGAACTTGGCCCTGAAATGAAATCCACGGGCGAAGCGATCCGGTTTATAAAAGACCTCCGCGATCCTTATTTCAGGCAATTGTACAAGGACAGAAGTATGTATTTAAGTAAATAGAGCCAGATTAAAAAAATTTTGGGATTTGAGAGGTAGGACCTGCTGCCTTATTGCAATGAATTGCTGCTACACTGTTTTTCCTCTTTCACTTTTGAATCACCTTATTAGTTTCTGATTTTTTTAGGTCTTCAATAACTAAGTTGGTGAATAATCGCGCACCTTTTACATTTAAATGCCTGGGGTCATTAAAAAGATCGGGATCATTAAAAATTGAATAATCCAAATAGCTGTGAAAAACATAACCATTTTTTTGAGCTAATTGAGCTGCTATTTCAAGAGTTCGATTAGACTTATCGTAAATACCGTAGCTCGGTGACACGAATACATATAATTGTATGCCGTGCTTTTTGCACATATTGACAAAGCTCTCGAAAGCTTGCACCTTGCAAACATCGATTGACGAATCATATTTTATTTTCTGAATTCCTTTATTCCACACTCCGTATAAGGGAACAAAACCTGAAAGAGAATCTCTTTTATTGTGAACGTTAAGCCAGCCTGTGAGGATTTCAAAAACGGCAGAATTGTACGGGTAAATTTTGGAGATCGCTTTATATTTTTCAAAAGGGCTTTTTAAGTAGGCTAATGGTTCTATCTCGGGATATTCTTCACAATAAGGTAAAAGTATATTCAACTTATCATAGCTTACCGAACCTTTCAGAAACTCATCATCCAGTAAATCCAGGATAATGATGTTAGGATTATATCTTTTTAATATACAGGTTAAAAGAGCTTCCTGAAAAAAAATATAGCTATCGTCATTACCGGCGTTGAAAGCGCGCATATTGAACGCTTTCTGGAGCTCCGAAGGAATATAGTGGTGGTGGGCGCGGGAAGTTCCCATTATCACCATGGGCGAATTCATTTTTGTGATAGCATAAGTAAGGGCATAATAATAGCCATGATCTTGTTTGAAATAAATTCCTTTCAATATTCCTCCACACACTCTATCTATAATAAAGATGATGCAAAATAGAATGATTAGGTTAACTAAAATTTTTCTGAGAATGAGCATGGATCGAATAAGTTTTAGTTTTCATCAAAATTGAAAATAAATAAACCGCCCTCCGTCAAACACTCCCACCAATAGTATAATTGTGATAAGACCTGCATAGGCTATATAGCGGACAGGCTTATATTTATTATTAATTAAACTTAGCTTTGGATTAAACTCGCTAAAAAATTCGCTGATAAGCAACAGGACGATTGCCAGAAAAGCATAAACCATAAAAGCAGGTGTGCCTATAAAAAGAGGACCTTTGAAGGTGAAGATCTTTCTTATGATCAAAAAAGCATCGTCAATGGAATTTGCCCTGAAAAAGATCCAGGCAAAATCCGTTAATAAAAATACCGTGACAATCTGAACAAAAACGCAAACTGCACCATATTTATTCAAGCCTGTAAATACCACATATTTGTCTATGAATTTCTTAAATATCAAAGAAAAAATCAGATACAGGCCATTAATTGCACCCCAAACAATAAATGTCCAATTTGCTCCATGCCATAACCCGCTTAACAGAAAAACAAAGAGCAAATTAAAATA
>DASYSW010000124.1:0-3766 GCA_036002905.1 Chitinophagaceae bacterium | reverse complement strand
TTGTCTTGGAAAAGTTATTTACGGAGACGGAATTCCAAGGCTTAAAAGCAACAATGCTGTTATACCTTATATCTCCGGAAGGGCTTACGAAGCAAATAATAATTATACCTCCACTTTTAATGCAGGGCTTGATGCGAAAATGGCGATCAATTCATCTTTGAACCTGGATGCAACCATAAACCCTGATTTTTCGCAGGTTGATGTGGACAGGCAAATCATAAATTTCGACAGGTTTGATGTATTGCTGCCGGAGCGCAGGACTTTCTTTTTAGAAAACAATGACCTTTTTGCAAACATGGGATTACAGAACATCGCGACGCCATTCGTGTCGCGGCGTATTGGATTAACAGGTGATGGAGGCGTTGTGCCTATCATCGCTGGGTTACGGCTTACGGGCAATCTTGATCCACGTCTGCGAATTGGATTTATGAACATCGAAGTTGGAAAAAAATACGGCTTGCCTTCGCAGAACTATACCGTTGCTGCCATCGATCAAAGGGTGTTCAAATATTCAAACTTTCGTGCAATGTTCACAAATCGTCAGGCGGTTGCGACCGGCGATTCTAAAAAAGCAATCGCAGATTTTAATCGCGTTGCGGGTGCTGAATTCAATTTTTTATCGGGCAATACAAAATTCAATGGACGGGCAGGTTACTATCATTCGTTCAATCCCGGCAATATAGATTCATCGGGGTTTGGAATGGTTAATGTCGGCTACACGGATAAAAAGGTGAATGTATCTGCGGGCTGGCACGGGGTCAATACCAATTTTATTGCCGATGCCGGGTTCACACCAAGGCTGTACAATTATGACGCCTTGAATGACACGGTAACAAGAATACGTTATAATGCCTTTACAAGTTCATCGCACTACGTGGTGTATCCAAGATCAAAAAAGACGATCAACTCTATCGATCTTGCTATTCAAACAAACAATTACGCTACTTCATCCGGCCGTTTTATTGAATTTAATGGGATTGGTTCTGTTGATCTTTTATTCGCCAATCGACGTGAAGGCTATATCGCCTGGGTACAAAACAGCGTGACCCTCCTTTTCCCGACTCTCATTTTCGCCGAAACAGGCCTGCTGCAAACTGCGAAATATAATTTTGGCTTCGTTGAAATGAAGTTCCTATCGAATTTTCTCCGCAAGTTCTCCTGGAGCCTGGACGTACAACATGGCGGCTATTACAACGGGAAAAGAACAACCCTGACCGGGAATACAAAATATCGTGCACAACCGTGGGGGAATTTTGGAATAGATTTTATCTATAATGATATCACCCTGAACGGTAGAAAGACAAATCCTTACATTATTGGTCCCACGGTGGAACTTGCATTTTCCGATAAGTTATTCTGGACGACTTTCATGCAGTATAACACTCAGATTAAAAACTTTAACATCAACAGCCGGCTTCAGTGGCGCTTCAAACCTTTGTCTGATATCTATCTTGTTTACACGGATAATTATTTGACGGAAGGCCTCATGCGTAAAAACAGGAGCCTGGTTGTCAGAATTAATTACTGGGTCAACTGACGCCAAAATGTCCAGCCGGCAAATCGTTCAGCTCATCCTTCCAGTTTGCCATTCCATCCATCCGGCAAATTTTTTCGTTTCTATAACAGTGTAATTTGTTACCTGAACGATGCTTTTAACGTCAAAGTATTAGAAGAAAAAATAAAACATGATAAAACCTAACAGAAAAAACCGATTTTATGAACAACAATTTACACATAACCGCTACTTTGGACCAGCCAGAACTGCTGGAAAACCTGGTGGAAAAACTGGCCAGTCGCCGGTATGATATAGGATATTGGAGGGAAGCAGTCCCGCAGGATTGGGAAGCTGTTGAAACCTCTTCTACAGAAACTTATGTAAGCGGCACGCTTTCATTTGGCGGAGTAACAGATAATGATGACGCCTCTATCAACATGCCCTTTATCACTTCAATGTTATTTACCTGTATCAAGGGAAAAGAAGAACCTTACAAGCTTCTGTGGAGCAGTTCACTGTCCTGAAAATCACTCCAGCGCGAGCATGTGTGCCGAAGCATGCAAATAATATTCTCGCAGAAAACTTAGCACCCGAAAAAGTCTTCCACACAATCATCCCTTCAAAAATTAATTGTATTAACCTTTACCCAGGGCAGCCGCAGTAATATTTCCGGTACTGGGCACGGTTCCTATGTTGGTCCCTGGAGTCGCTGTGGCTAAAGACTGGTCAATACTTTCTTTTGTTATACTGGGATCATTAGGATCATTCGCCTTATGGACAAACTTTTGAAGCAATCCTGGCAACGCACCGGCGATGGCTCCCGTGATCGCGGGGGACAAGCCAAATTTTCCCAACAGGCCACCTATCAGTCCGCCTTCGAGCGCGTGTACAACGGGACTACCGGAAGTGAGACTATTTTGCAGCATTTCCAACAATCCTCCGGCGCCGCCCTGTACACTTGCCTGGTTTTTTAATTCATTTGTTACCTGGGTCGCAACTTCGTGATGAACTGCATCCTGCTGGTCAGCAGGCAAAGACGACACTTCCTGGTTGTTACCCAGATGATCTTTTACCATTTTTAAAATTTCATCAAACATGATCTTGTGTTTTAGATTTATCAATCAAATTTTAGAAAAGAACTTGTTCGTGTGAATGTCCTACGCGCACACCGGGTGTAGTCGTCGGTAAATGTTATTTGTTGGCGGGTCAAAAGAAGTTAAATACAATTTAAATCTATTTTATCATTTTTTTCGAAAATGAAAAACCATTGTTACTTTTGCTCCGTCCCCGACTAACTAGTCCACGCAATCGAATCTACACTCGCCAGCTGATTACCCTAAAAATTATTACAAGTCACTCTTAAAGTCAGTCAATCCTGGTTGCCGAAGCAAAACGCTTTGACACTGGAATTGATGAGATGAAACTTTCCTGCCTGGAGAATAGATTCATTTAAACAACTAAAAAAATATTCACTATGGCAATTGTAAAAGTAATAGAGGTGATTTCCTCTTCGGAAAAAGGAATCGATGATGCTATTCGCAGCGCAGTAACTGAAGTAGCAAAAACAGTAAGGAATATCGATTCAGTTTATGTGAAGGATATTAAGGCACATGTAAAAGGCGACAAGGTTACCAGTTTTGGCGTTATCTGCGAAATATCGTTCCGGGTTGAAGATTAATTTTTTTGAAACGTTTTACTATTAATACTATAAACTAAAAAGTATGAAAAAACATTTGAGCCTGATGGTGGTCATTTTGAGTTTTATTATTCCTGGGTTTTTGGTTTCGTCATGCAAAGAAAAGGATAGCAAAATACAGGCTGCGGTGGAATCATCACTAAAGAGTAGCGGCATGCCTGAAATATCTGCTTCCGTAAAGGATGGTGTTGCTACCCTGACAGGTGAATGTAAAACCGATGCAGACAAGGCGGCTGTTGAATCGATGATAGCAAAGGTGAAAGGAGTGAAACAGGTGGTGAACAATTGCACGGTTGCACCGCCCCCCGCAGCAGCAGCTCCCGTTGTAATTGCTGCTGATGATCCTCTTACTAAAGGCGTCACAGACGCGATAAAAGATTATCCCGGAGTAAAAGCTGATGTCAAGGATGGCGTGGTGACTCTAACAGGGGACATCAAGCGGGCTGAGCTTCAAAAATTGATGCAGACCCTGCATACACTGAAGCCCAAAAAAATCGACAACAAACTCACTATTAAATAAAACGGAGAACAAGTTTATGGCACTTCAAGATAAATATAGAGAGCTGTTAGATACG
>DASYSW010000123.1:0-7874 GCA_036002905.1 Chitinophagaceae bacterium | reverse complement strand
GGTCGCAATAATGATAAATTATACAGTTTACGCACCGATTTCGCCTCCTATCCCTTACATACTACGGTTACAGATGTCAGTAACGAAAACGATTGCCGACGTTTTATCGAATCAACGATAAAAGTTTTTGGAGGTATCGACATATTGATCAACAATGCCGGAATTTCCATGCGTGCGGAATTAAAGGACACTTCGGTGGATGTGATCCGGAAAGTAATGGAAATAAATTTTTTTGGCGCAGTGTACTGCACGCATTTTGCGCTCAACTCCATAATAGAACGCAAAGGAATTATTGTAGGTGTGTCCTCCATTGCGGGATACAGGGGTTTACCGGGTCGTAGTGGCTATTCTGCTTCCAAATTCGCTTTGCAAGGCTGGCTCGAAGCGATACGAACCGAATTGATCGATAGCGGCGTGCATGTAATGTGGGTTTGCCCTGGCTTCACCACATCAAATATCCGCAATGCTGCACTAAATAATAAAGGGGAATCGCAGGGGGAGAGCCCTTTGGACGAAAGCAAGTTGATGAGTGCGGAAGAATGCGCCAGGATTATCTTAAATGCCATTGAAAAAAGAAAGCGAACCGTGGTCATGACATTTACAGGGAAACGGACCGTGTTGCTCAATAAATTCTTCCCAGGATTTACCGATAAAATGACGAGAAAGTTTTTTTACGACAAGGGAAACCTCGTGAAATGATTTGAGATTGAAGATTGCAGATTTCTGATTGTATTTTCGCAAATAAAAAGATTCTTGAATCTAAAGATCACAAATCCTCCGAAGGAGTGCTTTCGGAAAAAAATCTCTAAATGCCACTACTGACTCTTTCATCTGACATAGGCAACCAGGACTATTTAGTGGCAGCGGTGAAAGCTCAACTATTAAAGGCAAACGCCGATTTTCGCCTTATCGATATTTCTCATAATATCCCGCCGTTTAATTACCCGCAAGCAGCTTATGTTTGCCGCAATGCAATCAGAAATTTTCCGGCCTTTACTTTCCACCTCATCCTGGTGAATCTGTATGAATCTAAACCCGAACAAATACTGCTGGCATTTCATAATGAACAATATTTTTTATGCCCGGATAACGGCCTGATCACAATGATCCTTGAAGAAAAGCCAGAACTGATCATAGGGATCCCACTGGACAAAACTGTCATAAAAAATGCCCTTTATTTTGCGGAGGTGATGGGCGATGTGATCAATAAACTGGCAAATGGTGAGTCTATAAAGAATATCGGTGTGCCCGATATATCCTATGTCGAAAAAAATCCCTTGCGTCCTATGTTTAGCGATAACTGGATAGAAGGCCAAATCATTTTCATCGATAATTTTGAAAATGTGATCGTCAATATTACCCGTGCCCAGTTTGAACAACAACGCAAGGGGCGCCATTTTAAAATTGTTTTTAAAAGAGATGAAGTGATCGAAAGTATCAGTGAGTCTTATGCAGATGTGGCAGAAGGAGAAAAACTGGCTTTATTCAACAGTGCAGGTTATCTTGAAATTGCCATCAATAAAGGCAATGCTGCCGGCCTCTTTGGACTAAAAGGTTTTTCCGAGAAAACAAAGCAGGTTTCATCAATTATACAAAACCAGCTCTTTTATCAGACGGTGAGGGTGTACTTTGAGTGACGATTAATGAGTAATGAGTAATCAGTAATGAGTAATCAGTAAAAAACTTGAAAAATTAAACCTACATCATATGTTTTTGCAATTAGCTCACACAAAGACTCCTGTTTTTCAGGAATCAAAAAAATTCATACTGGAATGCTATAGAATTACAAAGGACTTCACAAAAGACGAAAAATTCGCGATGGTTCAGCAAATGGGAAGGGCGGCTCTTTCTGTGCACTTGAATATTGCTGAGGGATATTCAAGAAAATCAGAGAACGGGAGACGGTTCTTTGAAATTTCCCGGGGCTCTATCATTGAGATTGATGCTGCAGTAGATATTGCTTTTAGCTTGAAATATAAAACTGAAGAAGAGTTAAAGCAACTTGGTGATCATCTTATTAGTACATTCAAACAATTAACAGGCCTGATGGGATAAACTGATTACTGATTAATCATCACTTATTATATGGAACGAATCGCAGTGGACATGGATGGAGTTCTGGCTGATACAACAGAACAGTTTTTTCAATTTGATGAAAGAGACTTTGGGAGAAGGCGAACTTTGGACGAAATAATCGGCAAGCCGGAATCCATCGGTTTTCCAAATGCCCGGAGATATGTACATACAAAAGACTTCTTTAGAACGGCGCCGGTAATGAATGAGAGCCAACTGGTCTTATCCGAACTTAATAAACGGTATGAAGTTTTTATCGTTTCTGCAGCGGTAGAATTTCCGCAAAGTCTTTTTGAAAAATATGAATGGCTTGGCGAACATTTTTCCTTTATCACCTGGCAACAAATTGTCTTCTGCGGTTCAAAGGCAATCGTTGAGGCCGACATTATGATCGATGATCATTTTAAAAACCTTGACCCCTTTAAAGGGCAGACCATTTTATTTTCTCAACCCCACAACCTTTTGCAAAAAAGCAGTAAGCACAGGAGAGTGGATTCATGGACCGAGATCGGCGGTCTCCTTCTATAAAGCAAGCTGGTCTTTCGTGAGTTGTGAGTCGTCAATCGTGAGCCGTCAGTCGTGAATTGTGAACCGTCAATAGGGTCCCCTATCCGAACACTAAGAAGGCGCCCATTCATTACTCATTACTCATTATTCATCCATTCACCATTGACCCTCCACCATTCACTATATTTTGTTAATTGTTTTGCAAACAGCTAGTTAAATCTTCCCCTGAAACACTATTTTTGCCTGTCTCAAAATCCTATCAGTCCCGCTAGTAATCGGGCACGGAAAGCATCAAATTAACCTCATTATGAATTTTAGAAAAGTCAACAACATTACCGGCTGGGTAGTGGGTGTCATTGCTTGTGCTGTTTATTTCTTCTCCCGCGAAGCCGCCGGCAGTTTCTGGGATTGCGGCGAATTCGTTTCGAGCGCCTACAAATTGCAACTTCCCCACCCTCCGGGAGCCCCTCTTTTTATATTGCTTGGCCGTTTTTTTATTATCCTTTTCGGTGATCATCCTGACAGTGCCGCTCACGCTGTCAACATGTTAAGTGCATTTGCCAGTGGCTTTACAATACTTTTCCTTTTTTGGACCGTTACCCATTTCGCCCGCAAGATGTTCGTGACTGTTGGTGAAGAAATGACCCCCCAACAATTATTTACCATCATGAGCGCCGGCGTTGTTGGCGCAATGGCTTACTGTTTCAGTGATTCATTCTGGTTTAGCGCTGTAGAAGGTGAAGTTTATGGCTTGTCTTCTTTTTTCACAGGTATCACCTTCTGGGCGATGTTGAAATGGGAGCATGCCGATGAAAAAGCGGGGAATGACCTGGCAGCGCGGGCTCGTGCCGATCGCTGGATCGTTTTAATCTTCTTCCTGATGGGTCTTTCAATCGGCGTTCACCTGCTGGGATTGTTGACCATACCCGCGATAGGAATGATCTACTATTTCCGGCGATATCAATACAAATTCTGGCCCGCAGTTTTTGCATTTATCATTTCGTGTGCTATCACAGGCGTTGTACAGGTAGTCATCATTCAATTCTCAATGAAGGCCGCCGGTGCGATGGATATATTCGCCGTTAATGATTTTCACCTGCCCTTCTTTTCGGGCTTTGCTTTTTATTTCCTGGCGATCGCTGTGATGATCGCGATCGGTGTTCGGTTCAACAGCAGTAAAGTAACAAAAATGCAGTTGTCCATCTGGCTTGGAGTGTTCCTTGTTTTGTTACTTCTTCCTTTTGTCACTAAAACTGATTCAGGTGCCGGACGGGTTTTCAAGGTGATCTTACTGCTTGCTGCAGGTTTCCTGGTCTATCTGTTCCAGACAAGAAACTTAAAAGGTCTTAAGCTCGCATTGTGGTGTTATGCCTTCATGGTGTTGGGATACTCCACTTACTTTACAACGCTCATTCGCTCCAATGCAAATCCTTCGATCGACATGAACAATGTCGATAACCCGATGAGCCTTGTTTATTATCTCAGCCGCGAACAATATGGTGAAGCTCCAATTGTATATGGACCCCATTATATGGCACAGATGAAAGAGGATCCCGATAATCCTGGCCACGTCGCCATCAAGGAAGGTGAGATGAGGTATGTAAAAGGAAAGAGCAAATATGTTCCTATCGGGAAACAGCGCTCTCCTGAATACCAGGATGAAGACATGCAACTATTTCCCAGAGTATGGGACAACAGTGATGAACAGGGTCACAGGCAATTTTATGCAGACTGGCTCAATCTCGTTCAAAGAGATGCGCAAGGTAACCCGGTCGGTTTTGATCCGCCAACTTACAGCGATAACATACAATGGTTTTTTACCTACCAGCTAGGACTTATGTACTGGCGATATTTCATGTGGAATTTTGCGGGTAAACAAAATGATCTGCAAGGATTCGGAAATGTAAGAGATGGAAATTGGATCACAGGCATATCGTTTATAGATAATCAAATGTTGGGCGACCAAAGCCGGATGCCCGCGAGCGGTGCCGCCAATAAAGCACACAATAAATTATACCTACTTCCATTTTTATTGGGAATACTGGGCTGTATCTATCAATTTACACGGGACAGGAAAGATTGGTTTGTCAATTTCCTTTTGTTCTTTATGACGGGCATTGCTGTTGTTCTATATCTGAATCAACCGGGCAATCAACCCCGCGAACGAGACTATGCCTATGTGGGATCTTTCTATGCTTTCGCCGTTTGGATAGGTTTGGCTGTGCCGGCTATTTATAGATTGGTCCGCGAAAAAGAGAATAAAAAACTTTTCAATAATATTTTAGTTACTGGTTCTGTATTGACCTTCTTCATTGTACTGATGAGCTTTGCATGGCATTCAAGAGAATCACTGCCGGTTGCATTAATGATCACTGTTCTTTATGCCGCTTTTACCGCCATTGTCGTTTATGCGATCAGGGCCATTTCTTCGGGTGGGCAAAATAGTCAGCTTATCAATGTTGCTGCTACTGTCATTTGTCTTATCGCGCCAATTATTATGGCGCAACAGGAATGGGACGATCATGATCGCAGTAAAAAGAAATTAGCGGGTGACGTGGCAAGAGATTACCTGGAAAGCTGCGCAAAGAATGCGATCCTGTTCACTTTTGGTGACAATGACACGTATCCTTTATGGTACGCGCAGGAAGTTGAAGGTGTGAGGCCAGATATTCGTATCATCAATAATAGTTTGCTTGGTATTGATTGGTACATCAACCAGCTTCGCTATAAAGTAAATCAAAGCGATCCTATCGATGTAATATGGACACCTGAACAAATTGAGGGTGACAACAGGAATTATCTGAGCTACCAGGCTGATCCTTCAAAACCACAGGATAAGTACTACCCATTATATGACGTGATGAAAAACGAAATGGGTAAACCTGTTGTCGATGAAGAAACAGGGAGGGATATAGGTCCGCAAACTTTTGGTGAAAAACGTTTCAGTATCCCCGTTGACACGGCACTGGTAAGAAGGAATGGAACGGTAAACGGTAATGATATTGTGTTACCGGAAATTAATTTTGAAATCCCGCAACAGGGAAACAGGGCACCTTATATTCAGAAAAATGACCTGGCTATTTTAAATATCATAGCAGCCAATAACTGGAAGCGGCCCATTTATTTTACTTCCCCTTATGGTAATCTTGGTTTTGGTGACTTCCTGCGTAAAGACGGATTGACATACAGGTTGGTCCCGATCAGAACGCAAAGACCACAGGATAAATGGATCCTTAATCAGCGGGTCGGCCTGTCCAGGGATCTGAACATTGATTCTGCAGCTAAGAACGTAGGTGAAAAATTTGTATTTACAAGTAAAAAGGGAGCATACTTCGATGAAGAGAATCGTCGGCATGCGCTAAGCATTCGTTCTGCTTTTGCTGAAACAGCCGGTGACCTTGCAGATGTCGGAAGGAAGGAAGAAGCTTTGAAATTGATAAGTAAATCTTCCAGCCTTATCAACACTAAAGACCTCCCTTATGCAATGATCAGTCGTGATGGTTCTCACAATCTGTATTGCCTGCTCTACCTGGAAGCGTGTTATAAAGCAGGAAATATACAGCTTGCAGAAAAGGTCAAGCAGGACCTGAAACGAGATATTCAACAGCAAAGAAGTTATTACAACTACCTAAAAGATGAACGCGAAGATCTGTTCACCTCGCTGGAAACAGAGGCAAGGAACAATGAGATCATGAGCATGATCGTGGATGATATTGAAAAAGCGTATACACAAAAATCTCAAACAAATGTTCCGGTTGAAGGGAAAAACCAAACCATAGTCACAAATATCAAAGACAGTAGTAAAGGAAAAGACTCCGCCGGAAAAAAATAAAATAAGTCACAGATCGCGCAAACCCTCTGAAAAAATAGTTCAGAGGGTTTTGTTTTTTTGGGCTCAGTTTGACCGTCCGTTCAGCTTAGTGTTTTCTTTCTCAATATATTTATCATCTAAACCACTAGTATGCGGAAACTATTGACTTCTGTTTTTTTATTTTTCTCGGCCGCTATTTCTTTAGCTCAACCAACACTGGATAACCTCACTGTTGAAAAAATCATGCGGGACCCTAAATGGATCGGCACCTCTCCTTCAAATGTATATTGGAGCGCCGATGGAAATTCTCTCTACTTTAACTGGAACCCTGACAGTGCAACTTCTGACTCTGTATATTTTATCACGCTCTCTAATCATAATCCTGTTAAAGCTTCGTTCCAGCAAAAACAAAATATCGTACCGGATTACAACGCTTCCTGGAATACAAATCGCACGGGCAGCGTCTTCACAAAAGATGGCGATATTTTTTTTAAGGACCTGAAAACAGGAGTTACAAAACGCATTATCCAAACTACAGAGAATGAAACAAACCCGGTATTTTCCTTCGACGACAAAAAAATAGTTTACACAAGTGGACTAAATCTATATGCCTGGGACATTGAAAGCGGTGAGACAACGCAGCTTACAAACCTTGAAAGTAAAGATCCCGAAAAAAAACCTACCGTTACGACAGAAGAGCAATGGCTAAAGAATGACCAGCTTCAGTATTTAAAAGTCTTGAAAGAGAGAAAAGAAAAGAAGGATGCAACGGATGCATACAATAAAAAGTTGTCACCAAAGGAACTACGCTTTATCAATATTGAAGAGCGGGTATTGCAAGGTCTTACTGTTAGTCCGGACGGAAGATTTGTTAGTTACCGGTTGACAAAAACTTCATCAGATGCGAAAGCCACAATTGTTCCCAACTATGTAACCGAGTCAGGATTTAGCAGTGATATCCGGGGACGTACAAAGGTGGGTGAACCGCAAAACAGTTCTGAATTTTTTATTTATGATCGGAAGAATGATACCGTGCTTGCGATAAAAACCGATTCTATTCCAGGCATCAGTGACCTTCCTGATTACGTAAAAGATTACCCAAAAAAATTTGAACAGCAAATAAAAGAGCCCCCCGTGAGGCGTGTCATCATTGGAGACATTTCATGGTCTCCTCACTCAGCCCACGCTATCCTTGATATTCGTTCACAAGACAATAAAGACAGGTGGCTGATGATGTTTGAGCCATCTGCTTCGAAATTAAAATTAATAGACAGGCAACGTGATGAAGCATGGATCGGCGGCCCGGGGACGGGTGGGTTTAGCGGGGTAAACTCAGGGTGGATCAATGAAAATACTTTTTGGTTTCAATCAGAAATTACAGGCTATTCTCACCTTTATACAGTAAACGTGCAGAATGGTGAAAAAAAAGCATTGACATCCGGGAGATATGAAGTTCAGCAAGCTGAGCTCTCAAAAGACAAAA
>DASYSW010000122.1:0-2483 GCA_036002905.1 Chitinophagaceae bacterium | reverse complement strand
CCTTGGGTGAAAATTATTTTTTACGGAGTTTTCGGCTTGGCTTTATTGTATGGTGTTCTTTTCGTCATGCCTATCGGCGGTGCTGATATGCCTGTTGTGATATCTCTTTTAAATTCTTTTACCGGTGTTGCTGCTGCCTGTGGGGGTTTCTTATACAATAACAAAGTGATGCTTACCGGTGGTATTCTCGTTGGAGCCGCAGGTACATTGCTCACTATTTTGATGTGCAAAGCAATGAATCGTTCTCTTGGCAATGTATTGATTGGTTCATTTGGCGGAGGAGGTGCTGCGGCCGCTAAGAAGCAACATGGTGCTTACAAAGAGATCACCCTCAGCGATGCGGCCGTCGTAATGGCTTATGCTGAAAAAGTCATGATCGTACCAGGTTATGGATTAGCCGTCGCACAAGCACAACATGCTTGTCATGATCTTGAAAAGCTATTGAGTGACCGTGGCGTTGATGTGAAATACGCTATTCATCCCGTCGCTGGTCGTATGCCCGGTCATATGAACGTACTACTCGCGGAGGCAGATGTCAGCTATGATCAATTGGAAGAAATGGAACAAGCCAATGAAGAATTTCCATCGACTGATGTAGTCCTTATTCTTGGCGCCAATGATGTCGTGAATCCTGCAGCTAAAACCGACCCTTCTTCACCCATTTATGGAATGCCGATCCTTGATGTCGAATTAGCTAAAACAATTATTGTGAACAAGCGTAGTATGAAACCTGGCTATGCGGGAATTGAGAATGAACTCTTCTTTGCTAAAAAGACTTCCATGCTTTTTGGAGACGCAAAAAAAGTGCTGCAGGATTTGACTGCTGAAATAAAACAGCTTTGATGCTTTGAACTAAAACCCTTTTATAACTCTACGCACTTACCGGAGCCCTAAGCCTCCGGTAACAGACAAACCAACAGAGATTTGGCTTTAGCCAACTTTTTAAAGCGACTGCACCCCAAATTTTCGCTGATAACCAATCAAGAAAGCGATCACCTCGCTGTAAGTTCTTTTCCCACCCGGCTGATTATTTGCCTGTAAATATTTGCCGTATATCCAGGTAATAACCGGCTCAATAGGATTTCGATATTTTTTTATAAACTTTCTTAGCTCTACATAATCCTTCCTAACCTGCGGATGTAATGAATCAATGTACTTTCTTGCGAGTGATGAATCGTTCCGATATAACTCGTTGATGGAATAATTATACATATCAAAATAAACGGAATAACGAAATACGGGCGATGGATGCAGCCTGCAGGCAAGAAACCCCGAAAAGTTCGCTTCATTTTCTTTTGCGTATCCAACCTGGTGACCGATCTCATGGCATGCAACAAAGGGTTGTTCAAAAACCGGAACTGTCGTGTTCACTTGTCCTTCACCTGAGAAGGGATTATAATAGCCCTCGAACCCTAATACATTGCCGGCATAGCTATAGAGTGAAGGCTTAACGGATCGGGGCTCGTATTTTAGAAAGGAATATTCTTGATTTGCCAATTTGTATGCTTCATAACTTTCATGAAAAAGATTTCTCTTTTTATAAAAGGAGTCCCGTTGTGCCGGTTTAACCAATGACGCATAATAGTTTAATCTCTGCTGCAGGACATTGGTGAGTGTGTCCAGTTCCCCTAACGTATAGCTTGTCATTTTTAGATCCAGTTGCCTCGCAATGCCCTTTCGGCTATAATTCAACCCCCAAAACAAGTAGAACAATACATACACCAGGAGAAGAAAGAATATGATCTGTTTTAGCCCCGTGAAAAAATATTGCCAGGTGATCTTTCTCGTAAATAAAACTCTCAGAATTTGCCAGGTTTTTACCAAAAGAACGACGATAAAAAAACCATATAAAAGGTCGCCAATGCTAAACGGCACCCAGCCGAGCAGGATCCGCTGAATTTTAGAGACGAAGGGGTATATACCGTTGGAATAATATCGCTCAATGAAGCCCGAATAGGACGAGGAGAATTTAATCAAAATAGCGAGTGAAATGAGCAGCACCCAGCTCCAGACCCTCATTAACTTGCTAAGAACAGAGCCTAAAAATTGCCTCAAGGAATTAAAATTTGGTTACCTTCAAAATAAGGGCATTAAATTAGTCGAAAGGCTCAAATTAATTCAAAAACGGGCTCAATTTTTAGAATTTATCCCGTACCTTTGCGTCCCTCCGAATTAGTCCTCAACGGTCTGAGTTTTTGGACAAAAAAGCGGAAAATGAGCCACAGAAGGGAATACGAGATAGCGTTTGTGGGGCTAAAACCCGGAATTCATGAGTTCAACTATGAAATCAGGGACAAGTTCTTTGATGAATTTCAGCACCAGGATTTCAGGAACTGCCACGCTCATGTTAAGCTGGCCCTGGATAAAAAGAATGGCTTTATGTTGCTGAAATTTGAGCTAGGGGGTTCAATAGAGGTCACTTGTGACCGTTGCAATAACGATTTACCGATTGAACTCTGGGATGAATTCAACATCATTGTAAA
>DASYSW010000121.1:0-4995 GCA_036002905.1 Chitinophagaceae bacterium | reverse complement strand
GCTGAATTTTTAGCCCATAAAGACTACTTTGATAACTGGCAAAGTGAAATGCACGAAACTTTTTGTTTTTGGGATTTTGATGAATGGAAGCACGAATTACAAAATGCAGGATTTAAGATTCATCCGGAATCAAAGGTTTTTGCAAATCCCTGGATCGTGGACAATCGCTGGAGAAATAAATCAGCATTGTTTGACCTGAAGGGAACAGAGCGGATCCCTGTGGATTATCCTGTAACTACCATGTTTTTAATTGCTGTAAAAAAATGATGGGTTTGTTTAACAATTCCTCGCTTCGTTTGTTACTCATTTCAGGTAATTGCAAAAGATGAACTTAGATTTGCAAGCCGGTTCTTTAACCATTCTGGAATTTTTTATGGAAAACAAAATTCTTGGGCTTCATCATATTACCGCGATTGCGACATCTGCAAAACGCAACTATGATTTTTATACCAAAGTGCTTGGTTTGCGGTTCGTCAAAAAGACCGTGAATTTCGATGATCCCAAAACCTATCATCTATATTATGGAAATGAGCAGGGAGCACCGGGAACGATTCTTACTTTTTTCCCATGGGAGGGAACCCGGGCGGGGCGTGTGGGTACCGGTATGGCAACAGAGGTTGGGTATACGGTGCCGGAGGGCAGTCTTGAGTTTTGGGAACATAGGTTTGACCAGAGTGGCGTAAAATACAAAAAGACCGACGAGCGGTTCGGTGAAAGATTTATTTGGTTTGAAGATCCCGATGGATTGCAGTTGAAATTGATTGTTTCGACCGAAGCAGACAACAGGAAGCCATGGACGACGGGTGAAGTAAATGAAAAAGTAGCAACAAAGGGTTTTCACAGCATAACATTAACACTTCAAAATATAAAAGGTACCGCAGATATACTGACAGAGATTTTTGGGTATAAATTTCTGAAACAGGAAAATGACCGGTTTCGGTTTGTCACAGATGCTATTGAAGGCGCCAATATCGTGGACCTTGTAGAAGCCCCCAATGTACAAAGAGGTTTTGTAGCGGGCGGAACAAATCATCACGTGGCTTTTCGTGTACAGGATGATGATATACTCATGACCTTTCGTGAAAAAGTTGAAAGCCATGGGTTGGATATTACAGGCAAAATAGACCGCAATTATTTTTTCTCACTTTATTTCAGAGAACCTGGTGGTGTTATTTTCGAGCTGGCGTCAAACAATCCCGGCTTTACCGTTGATGAGCCATTGAATGAATTGGGAACCCATTTGAAACTTCCTTCTCAATATGAAGTCATGAGAAGCCAGTTAGAGAAAACCTTGATACCATTGAATAGCTAAAGATGCATCAGAAAAATATTGTCACAGCCGGGAAAAAATTGGAACAGTCAGGCAAAGCATTGATCATGATCCATGGCCGTGGTTCAACGGCAAAAAATATTTTATCCATCAGTAGCTACCTCAACGTGGATGGCTTTACACTGATAGCTCCCGAGGCAATTAACAATACATGGTATCCGTATTCGTTTCTTGAGCCACCTGCTCACAATGAACCATGGTTGTCGTCTGCAATTACTTTACTTGGTGAGATTGTTGATGACCTGGCAAAAACTATAGACAAAAAGAATGTTTATTTTCTGGGTTTCTCCCAGGGCGCTTGTCTGACACTGGAATTTGCTGCAAGAAATGCCGAAAGGTATGGTGGCTGCATTGCTTTTACCGGCGGATTGATCGGTGATAAAATCTATACCGGTAATTATAAAGGAGATTTTCAAAACACTCCTGTGTTTATCGGTACCAGCGACCCCGATCCTCATGTGCCCGTGCAAAGAGTGCACGATACGGTTAAGATTTTCAAAAGTATGAATGCGTTGGTAACCGAAAAAATATATGAAAGAATGGGGCACACTATTAACCAGGATGAATTTGATCACGCCAATGAATTACTACTGAAGTCCTGAAGTTTAGGAGATAGCTTCATTCCATCTGTGAAGTCAGTGAGATAAAATTGATCGTCGAGGAAAATGTTGCTCACGGATTACACAGATTTCACTGATATAAACCAATAAGATCTTTGTTTAACCCTGCAGCAAGTAGGCAGGTATGAAATCAAGGAGAAAATTTTTCATTGAATCCATCCCGAGCTTTTCAGAAACCCGAGCAAGCCAGGGTCATTGACTGACATAGGGGGAAGCCATATGCTGATGCGTTCACGATCCCACCAAACTCGTTCGGGATTATGTGGCTTTGCAAAAGAGTACCGGTACAATACTGCGCGAATATACTTCGGTGGTTTGCCGGGGAAGGGATTCCTCGCAAACAGGCTTACCGCATTACGGTCATTGTGAAGAAGTTTATAGATGAGATTTAGCGTCCAGGGATATTCATCGGGCGATGACATAGACGCAAACCACATCTGCCAATCCAATCGTAACTGGTAAGGAGCTATTTGTGGAGATACCTGGTCCAAAGCCACGGGCAAACCTTTGTATACATAAGGTATCCAATTTGCCTTGTCGCTTGAATCATTATCCATTGTTCCTTCAAATATTACATTCAAACGTTCCTGTCCAACAGTTCCAAATGCGCCGTAAGTATTCACAAGATCGAATGGATCGAATGAAGTGTTCATGATCTGTCCCGCAGATAACATGTTCGCGATCGGTCGAAAACTAAGAAATCCAATAACAAGTGTTACAACCCATGCTGTAACAGTCATTGCTTTGGATGGCTCGGCTCTTTCAGCAGCAGTTTTGGATCTGCTTACAAGAAATTGAGGGAGGAGTTTAGACCAAAAGCCATCATCGAAGCAGGCAAGGGCAGGAATAATTGTCAGCCAATTTAAGAATGAAAGATTTCCGCTAAGTATAAGTACAATTTGCAGTAATACGATTATTACTCCAGCGATATGCCGACCAATTCGTGGCCAGAATATAAATAATGGTGCGATCAATTCAGCCAACCAGTTAAACCAAACTCCAATCTTCAAAACGAAATGTGGAAGAAAATGAAACCAGCGACTCAAAGGCCCGGGAATGGGTTGCGATTCGAAATGATAATAAAGAGCGGTCGCATTGCGCCATATCTCATCTCCGCGAAGTTTGATCAATCCTGAACCAACCATGATTCGAAAGATCAGCCAGCGAAACAAAACGATAATAGCTATTGGCGATTCTCTTTTTGGAAAGGGACGCACATCAAGCAAAGGGCAAAGAAAGATAGCAAGAAAGCCTGTCTCGGTAAGTTGGATCTCCCACCCATATCCATACCATTCTTGTCCCAAATGAACAAACGACATATAAAGAACCCACAGAACCGTAAGCAATGGCGCATTGGCAAAGCCGGCAACAACGACACACGAAAGAAGGAAGCCGATCCATGCGCCTGTTAGTAGAGCAGTATCGGAATGCCACACCCAAAAGATCGATGGCAGCCGCATAAAACCTGCACCACTTGAACCAAGCGCTGCACTTACATTTTTTAAATAGATGCCAATAGGAGTGAGGCCATGAGAACCGATCAATGGAATTATTTGATTGATCGCTACCAGGAATGCGATTGCATAAACCAAACCAAGTAAGCGAAGGATCACAAACCGCGTGAGCCAGTAAGTTGGACGATTTGCCCGGGGAAGTTCTTCAAATCCATTATCCGTCTCTTCGTTGATCACTTCGTTTGTTTTTTGCGGTCGAAGAAAGTTCAATATTGAAGTTAGGAAATAACAATAGCCTTCTTATTGAAAATATCTTTCAAGGCTTTCTTCGCAGCATGATAGCCGCACATGCCGTGAATACCTCCGCCCGGAGGTGTGGAAGAAGAGCAGATATAAATACCTTTTGCAGAAGTTTTGTATGGTGATAACCGCAGGGCCGGTCGTGTGAATAGTTGCCCGAGATCCATTGTTCCTCCAACAATGTCGCCTCCAATGTAATTAGAGTTATATTCCTCCAGTCGTGCCGTATTCATAACATGCCGGCCAATTATCCTGTCTTTGAAGCCCGGCGCAAATCGCTCTA
The DNA here is from genome assembly GCA_036002905.1 of Chitinophagaceae bacterium. Taxonomy (GTDB): domain Bacteria; phylum Bacteroidota; class Bacteroidia; order Chitinophagales; family Chitinophagaceae; genus VBAU01. Next base: position 1,008 of record DASYSW010000121.1, on the reverse strand, counting down.
CCTGTTTTTCAATTTGTCCTTGCATGTTCAATTCTGAATCATTGGGCACGTGACAGTAAGCCCACGCGGTATGTTTGCCCTTTGGTGCACGGGACTTATCAAACAAACTTTGCTGTGCTAATAAGACAAAAGGTTTTTCGGGATGTTTGCCTTCTGCTGTAAGTTCTTCGGAAGCGGCAATTTCTTCAAATGTATTTCCTAAATGAACAGTTCCGGCTTGCCTGCACTCCAATGCTGTAAAAGGGATGGGTCCATCTAAGGCCCAGTCGATTTTAAATACACCCATTCCATACCTGTACCTCTTCAATTGCCATTTATATACTGAAGAAAATTTGTAGCCGGCTATTTGAAGTAATTGTTTCGGTGTAACATCCAGTAGTATTGCCTTCGCTGAAGGCAACTTGCTTAATGACTCAACATAAAAATTAGTTTCAATTTTCCCACCCAATGAAAGAAAGTAAGCAGCCAGGGCATCGGCAATTGCTTGTGAACCTCCCTTCGCCATGGGCCATCCATTTGAATGCGCTGCCGACATCAATACTAACCCGGTCGCGGCAGTTGCAGCATTTGACAAAGGCTGGATGGCATGAGCCGACATTCCCGCCCATAATCCCCGCGCTTTTTTCGAACGAAAAACTTTACTTACATGTTTCGCGGATGGCAATGCTTTCCATCCAAAGCGAACCATATCAAGCGGATGCTTTGGAAAATGAAAAGGAGCAAGTACGTCTGTGATGATCTTTGGCCAATCTCTTACAACAGGGTTTATGAGTTTGCAATAGGATTGTTCATCTTCGCCCAATCCTTTTGCAGTTTGTTCAACTGATCTGTACAAGGCGGCCGCTCTTCCGTCATCAAAGGGATGCGCTGCTGGAATAATCGGATCGATAAATTTCAATCCATGTTTCTCAAGAGGGAGTGTTTTAAAAAAGGGCGAAGAAACGGCGAGTGGATGTATAGCGGAACATACGTCGTGAACAAAATGGGGCAGGGTAATTTCGGCTGATC
>DASYSW010000120.1:0-3210 GCA_036002905.1 Chitinophagaceae bacterium | reverse complement strand
GCTAATCACGGTACTTATTCTCCCAAGAAAAAGGTCAATCATCTTATCAGTTACATTCTTGAAATAATAGGTGGGTATACAGTTAACTGGCGCATTCAGCACAACGTACTGCATCACACTTACACGAATGTAATGGGTCTGGATGAAGATATTGATACAATGGGATTATTGCGTCTCTCACCGCAGCAACCAAAACGCTGGTATCACCGGTACCAATATATTTATGCGTGGTTTATTTATATGACAATGACACTGTTCTGGATGACCGCGAAGGATTACCTGGCCGTGGTACGTTATAAACAACATGATCTGTTGGCAGCACAGCATGTCTCATTAAAACAAGCAATCTTTCGCATTACGATGTATAAACTTTTTTATTACGGGTACATAATTGCATTACCCATCCTGTTTTCAGGAATGCCCTGGTATTTTGTAGTTGGCGGGTTTTTATTAATGCACTTTACCGCCGGGCTTTTTCTTTCCTGTATTTTTCAGCCCGCTCATATCATGGAAGATTCGTCTTTTGAATTACCTGTAGATGGCAACGGTAAACGTCGAATGGAAAATAGCTGGGCCATTCATGAAATTGTCAATACAACGGATTTTGCGCCGAATAATCGCTTGCTCTCGTGGTTCGCAGGAGGTCTAAATTTTCAAATAGAACACCACTTATTTACTGGTATTTGTCATGTTCATTACAAAAAACTCGCGCCGATCGTTCATTCTACGATGACCGATTTTGGATTGCCTTATCATGTTCAACCGACATTTTTTCGTGCATTGATCGAACATGCGAAGATGCTCAAGAAACTGGGAAGAAAATGAAGGGTAAGAGGCCCTCACCTTGTGAAACCCGAATTTCCCAGGCAACAGGAAACTTCTCGGAGTCCGCGTCAGATGTGGATATGAATCCTACATCGTAGGAATCGGGTTAATCTTCGCACGATTGAAACAGCGGCTTTTTCTTTTTAAACCGGGCTTGCGAAAGGGACATAGTGTCTCGCTTTTTTTATTAACTTTCCTTTACGGCATACTCTTGTCCTGCGAACCGCTCCTACGTTTTCAATCTAACGTTATGGCTAAAATTAAATTTCCTGCACTAAGGGAAGATGACTACTGGTCTGAAGTCATCAACGAACGGGGGGTAGCCTTGTTCCAGGGGATTTATCTGGGCTATAATTTCAAAATGACGTACAACTTCAACAGGCGCAAATGGGAGGATGAAATTCATGATATACCGGATGATATTTTAAAGCTGTTGAAATGGGAATTGCATCAGTATGAGTTATGGCTGCCTGACGAAGAACCGCCGGCTGATCTTTAAAAAACAAGGGCCGTAGAAACAGCCCCGCATAAAAAAGTGAGTTTTGGTCTCTTGTGAACTCCACAAATAAGGTTGTAAAAAAGCCCTCTGGTGCGGCTCTTGAAGATAGCTTAACGCAAGAGACGCAAGTCAAGACGGAGGGCCTTTCAAATTGAGAAATTCTTATTGCTGTAGAGGCTTAGCATTGATAGAAGCACGCATTTCCGTTAACTGGGCGAGGCGCTCTTGTTTTTTGGCAAGCTCGCCGGTAAGTGACGCTATTTTGTCGTCCTGATTGCCTACATCATTGTTTGCCGACTGAGCACCTTTTGCTTTGCGATAGGCTTTTTTAGATTGTCGTTTTGCTTTTCTTGCTTCCTTTACACCACCTTGGGTTGCTTTGTCAGCCTGTACACTGCTGGTTTCTGCTGCGTCTTTGGCAGTTGATTCTGCAGCGGTAGCCTTGGATTGGTAGCCGGGCTTGTTATTTTGTGCTATCGTTAACTTCGCGGTAAGGTCTGCAATGTCATTGCTTACTTCAATAAACTCTTTATTTAGTTTCACCGTGTCTGATGCTGTTTTATAGACCTGGGCGTAGGGAGTAAAGCCAGTCGCCATTAGAGTTAGAAAACAAACTACATGAATTTTATTTTTCATAATTTTATTTTTTTAAAGAATTAATCGTCACAACCCGCAACACTTTTTGGTTAAAGAGGGGAAAAGTTGCTTCAAAGAGATGTGTTTTCATATCCACTTTTAATAATAGTGGAGATCATTTTAAATTGTTCATTAGCACTAAAGCAATGAGAAGAATGGGCAGGAATGATAATTCCTTCGCCCAACCTCAGCTTATATTTTTTATCCCTGATTTCAACCTGCGCCGCGCCATCGATTATTTGAATGAACGTATCAAATGGTGATGTTTTTTCTGCTAACTCCTCACCGGCATCAACGGCAGTAACAGTGATGTTGCCTGTTGTTTTTTTAATAATGTTTTTGATCAAAACCGAATTGGGTACATACTCCAGTATCTCCATTATAATGTGTGGTTTTGATTTTTCCAGTTCTATATTGTCAATTTGATTGGTAACGGTCATTTTGTAGGAGTCTGTTTGTGTAAAGATCATTCTATTCTAAGGAGCAAACATTACATCATTATCGAAAAGTGTTGCAGCATTTAATGGTTTTCGGCGAGAAGAGGAAATAAAAGATTGGCAAATTCTCTTCTCCTACTCAATCAACTTATTAACTGAGAGGCACCCCTCAAACAAAAAGGACTGTGGAAACAGTCCTTTTTAACACATACAATTTTTTACTGAACCATTAATGTACTTAAATTAAGGGCTTTCACCTATTTTTTTTACAATGTTGGTTTGACATTCTAACAGGTATGTAGTTACGCCTTAATTAATGTTAAACAGGAATATGATTAATTGTGATACGACTACATGCAAGAATTGTGCTCTAACACATATAGGCATGTGGGGCCGTGATAAGAAATTCAATAAACTTACACCCAATCTCGCTCAATCAATTCGATGATCACTGCAACATCATCGCCCTGTAATATTGTTTTCGGATTTAAATCATGGCGCCAACCATCATCTGTTTTCCAAATTCGACCATTATAGTATTTATTAAGCCTCACATAAAATCCCCCTCCCGCTCCCATTGTTGCTCCAATTTCAATATGGACCGGCTTATTTCCAAAAAATGTATCGATTTCAATGCTCTTCACAGTATGCAAAATTGTTGTTTTTGTATATTTAGCGAAAGCTCTGCCCACATGCTAGCAATCCTCATGAATTTCTTGGTCTTAGCAATATTTGTTTTTGCATCATTCACGTGAGCGCAAATTCCAAATCACAAAGGAGATATGAAATTGAAATCTCCGCTACCAAGTAGAC
>DASYSW010000119.1:0-8592 GCA_036002905.1 Chitinophagaceae bacterium | reverse complement strand
TCCTCCCTCATCTACATTTCTCAAAAATTTCAGCGGTTGCAGCGAGCCGGTATCGATAAATGTTTCGTACTTATCTCTTACTTTATATATCCAGTCATAAGAGGGATTTGTCTTTCCAACACCTGCAATATGATAAACGGGTCGTCCATTCATTTTTTCGAGAACATTTGTAAACGTTGCATTGCCGGCATCGATATAAATTCCGGCCACTGCATAATAAACCGTGTATGAAATTTCTTCTCCAGCCTGGAACGCTGTATTCTTTACTCCGCAAAATTCATCCTCCGGAGCCTTTGCTTTTATGGTAAATGCCATCGAGACAAGCGCCATTAAACCTAAAGCCTTAATTCCTTTCATTTCTGTTTTTAAATATTTTAATACTTAGTATTAACAAACTGCCTGCAATTGCAGGCAATACAAGATTTATGATCCAAATTGTTGCTGTCGTTATGCTTATTCCAAGGCTATTTGTACTAAACAACTCGATTAATTTTAAGCTCACCTTCCCACGAACACCTAATTCGGCAATCGCAAAAGTAGGAATGATCGCCAGCACTAAAAAAATCACGCTCACCGCCCAAAAACATTGCCACCATTCTATATCGACTTCAAACAACCGAAAAAGCAAAAAATATTGTACGACAAATACAATGTACCGGATAGCAGAAAAAGACAATAATTTTAAAAGCAAAGTTGCATGTATATCCTTCAAAGAACTGATCAGCCAGATATAACGTTTACTATTTCGCAATTTATCAACAAGACTTATAAGTAATGAGAGGCGGAAATAAAGTCCTGTTAAAATCAGCAGAACGATCATGACTCCATACTGCAGGACCCGTATCCAAAATGAATCCAGCCCCTGGATCATTTGGCCGGTCTCCATGTTCTTCCTGATAAAAAATAAGCCGATCAACCCCGCAAATAAAGTAATGATAAGCTGGCTCATGCTACTTACGATAGTAAGTGAGATCACCCGGAGACGATTGCCTTCTTCCATGTATAAGATCCGGCCCAGGTATTCACCGATCCTGTTGGGCGTACTCACAGAAAATGAAACTCCCGATAGAACTGCTCTGAATGACCTTAAAAAACTTACCGGTTGAACTTTCTGAATGGAAATTTTCCATTTCAATGCTTCAATGGACCAATTGATGATCATTAAAAAAATAACGACGACGAGATCCCAGATCTCTGCACTTTGTAAAGATTGTTTGATCTTTATCCATGAGGTTTCCAGGTCGGGCTGACGCTTTACCTGGTTGTAAATTGAATACGATAACCAAAGGAATAATAAAGGTCCAAAAAAATAATTGACGAAGATTTTGATATTTTTGTTTAGCCTCATTAATCGGTAAAAATAAGTCCTCTTTGCAAAAGCCTTTTAAAATAATTCTTGGAATAGATCCCGGTACTCTTATGATGGGATATGGAATTATCGAGGTGTGTAACAACCAAATTCATTTAAAGGAGATGAATGTGCTGAAGCTGTCAGGGAAAAAAGATAATCATGAACGGCTTCACCTTATCCACGAAAAAATACTTTGTCTTATACAGGAACATAAGCCGAGTGAGTTTGCAATTGAAGCTCCCTTTTTCGGAAAAAATGTGCAAAGTATGCTCAAACTCGGACGAGCACAGGGCGTTGCGATAGCAGCTGCCATGAGTGCAAATCTTTCCGTTACAGAGTATTCGCCCAAAAAAGTAAAACAATCAATTACCGGCAATGGAAACGCCGACAAAGAACAGGTTTGGAAGATGCTTCAAAGAATTTTATTGTCGGCCGGCACAAGCGGGATTTATGAAAGGCCAAAACATTATGATGCCACAGATGCTTTGGCGGTCGCGATCTGTCATCACTTCCAGAGCAATGGTATTACTAAATCAAATGGTGCAAAAAAGAAGAGCCGAAACAAAAAAATGAGCTGGGAAGAATTTATCAAACAACATCCCGACAAACTTCATTTAAAGATTTGAAAGAATTTTTTGCTGCACTTTTTTTAGTACATCATCGGATGCACGGTCTTTGAGCTGTGTAAAATTTAAGTCGTTCGATGAATTGATCGGGATCAGGTGTATATGAGCATGGGGAACTTCCAGGCCGATTACAGTAATACCGCAACGATTGCACGGGAACGATTTTTCAATTGACTTTGCAATGGGTTGAGCGAATTCCAATATCTCCCCCAGGTAATCAGCCGGCAAGTCAAATAAATTATCAACTTCAATTTTAGGGACGACCAATACGTGCCCTTCGCGTAATGGATATATATCAAGGAAGGCAAAAAATTTGTCATTCTCTGCGATCTTGTAACTCGGAATTTCCCGTGCAATGATTTTCGAAAAGATAGTCATACCACCGAATATTTTTGATTTTAGATTTACGAATTTCGATTTCAGCCAACTAACACTCATCAGGGAAAGATTTGAAATTCGAAAAATTCGGAATTGACAAACTTGATTGTTGATTACGATATAGAGATTCAAGATTGAAAAATCCCTGGCGCAAATCTAAAATCATCATTCCAAAATCTAAAATAGAAAGGCCTTTGGGAGTTTTAAGGCTAGATTGAAATGTCCTCTATTTTAAACTTGATGACACCAGCCGGTGCCTGCACTTCGGCCACTTCGCCCACTTTTTTTCCAAGTAACCCTTTCCCGATCGGAGATGTAATTGAGATTTTTCCAGCCTTCAGGTCGGCCTCTTTTTCACTTACAATTTTGTATGTCAGTTCCTTTTTTGTGTTCAGGTTAATGACTTTCACTTTTGTAAGGATGGAAACCTTACTGGTATCAATTGAAGTCTCATCAATGATCCTGGCACTGGCTATTTGTCCTTCCAGTAAAGCTATTTTCGCCTCCAGCAGCCCCTGTGATTCTTTGGCTGCATCATATTCCGCATTTTCTTTTAGATCACCTTTCTCTCTTGCCTCAGCAATAGCCCTTGACGCAGCCGGACGCTCTACCCCCTTCATATGCTGAAGTTCAGCCTTCATTTGCTCAAGTGTCTCTTTGGTTATGTACTGTATGCCTGTCATAATTCCTCCTTGCATTGGTCCTTTTTGGGACAAAAAACAGAAAAAAATAACAACGCCCCAGTGGTTGCTGAAGCGTTGTATCATTATATACAAATATAGAGAAAATTCTGAAAAATGGTAAAGTGCTACTTCCCCGGGAAGAGCTTTTCGATCAGCACCTTCGCCATTTTGTAAAAGGCCTCATGGCTATACCCGGCAATATGTGGCGTGATTATAATATTTGATTGATCCAATAGCCAGGTTAAGTGCTCTTTTTCCTCACGCGAATAACTCTCCAATCGTTCATTTTCCAGCACATCCAATGCTGCGCCCGCTATCCATTGATTTTTTAAAGCATGAACAAGGCTTTCCAGCTTCACTATTTTGCCTCTCGACGTATTCAAAAACCATGGTTTTTGCTTCAATGAGGAAAAGAACTCCTGGTCAGCCAGGTGAAATGTTTCCTCAGTTAAAGGGATATGAAGGCTTATCACATCTGAATACCTGCAGACCTGTTCAAGGCTTGCTTCTTTGATATAATCTTTCCCAAATCCAAATTTGTATTTATCATAAGCCAGCACAGTTATCGAAAAAGGCTTTAATAATGAGGCAAAGCTACTGCCAGTGTTTCCAAAACCGATGATACCAACCGTTCTGCCATTCAATTCATTCCCGGTGTTTTCGCGTCTCAGCCATTTTCCCTGCCTGATCTCTTTATCCGAAGAAGAGATGTGATTCATCAGGCTTAACAATAAACCCAGGGTATGTTCGGCTACAGCGTTACGATTTCCTTCTGGACTGCTTTCGCATTGTATCCCCTTAGACTTTGCGTATTCCAGGTCGATCAACTCCATACCGCTACCAAGCCGGCCGATCCATTTTAAGGACGATGCCTTGTCAAGAATTTCTTTGTCAATTTTGATCCTTGTAGTGACGATCAATCCGTATACGTCTTCAATTTGTTTCTTTAGTTCCTCATAGGTGATCGCCGGCTGATATAAAACATCGTAACCACGTTGTTTTAACTGGTCGATTAAATATTCATGGGCCGGCGCCGTTATGATCGCTTTCATATTTTATTTCATAACAAATGTAAGCTCTGCAAACTGCTGTACCGACAATTGTTCAGCCCTTTTGTTGAACAGATCTTGCTGTAAGATCTTTGCATCGAATAAATCTTTTACAGCATTGCGAAGGGTTTTGCGCCGTTGATTGAAAGCGGCTTTTACGAGCTTAAAAAAAACCTGTTCCGATTTTATGGGTGCATATTCAGTTTTCGGCTTCAGGCGTATGACTGCGCTTTTTACTTTTGGGGGTGGTTGAAATGAATGCTCGCTAACTTCAAATAAATATTCAATATCAAAAAAAGCCTGGGTTAGCACGCTCGTGATGCCGTATACTTTGCTGCCTTCGCTGGCCACGATGCGCTGTGCAACCTCTTTTTGAAACATACCCACTGCACATTCAATATCATCTTTCCATTCCAGCATTTTAAAAAGAATTTGAGTCGAAATATTGTATGGGAAGTTTCCAATGATAGCAAACTTTCCTTCAAATGGCTGTTTGATATCCAGGAAATTCTTATGGATAATCTTCTCTTTCAAATCGGGAAAGGTGGTGAGCAAATAATCCACTTTTTCTGAGTCCAGTTCTACTGCTTTAAGATCTATCCCGGGGAGCTTTATCAAATATTTGGTAAGTGCACCCCCACCGGGCCCGATCTCGAGAAGATTAGTAAATGAACAATGCTGGAGCCCTGCAATAATTTTTTTACAAACATTCTCATCCTTCAAAAAGTGCTGGCCCAACGATTTCTTGAGAGTGTACATAATAGCAAAAGTAAAAGGATTGACCTTCTGCCTGCTGCAAAAAAAGTTCTCCCCCAGAAAGAGGGAGAACAACGACCCAATATATAGACACTCGCTACTTTACCAGTACAATTTTTTGCCTGAGTATTTCCTGACCCGTGTAAACAACGACTATATATGTCCCCTCCTGCAGTCTCGAAAGCTGATCGAAACTGATAACATTTACACCACTCTGCACATTAGTTTTTATAGTGCGAACAATTTTACCTGCCATGTCGAAGATGCGAAGGTCGATAGATCCATCATTGCTTGAGTTGATGGCCACCTGCATCACGTCGTGAACGGGGTTAGGGATGATTGAAAATTTTGTCAATGATTTTCCATAAGGAATTCGGATCACCTGGCTATAACTTACGCCTCCGCTTACCTTCACAATTTTTAATCGATAATAAATCGCATTCGGAAGCGACAAATGGTCCAGATTATCATATGCAGAATAGCTCGCCGATGATTTTATTTGTCCATTAGCAACGGTTTGATTTACCCCCTCAAATGTTCTTCCGTCAAAGCTGCGCTCTATTTCGAAATAGGATACATTCTCATTATCTGCAATTGTCCAATCAAGTTTTGCAAGATTGTTACTGATGGCCCCCTTGAAGTCCAAAACAGTGTTGTCAAGGGTACCGCAATTGGCGTTATAAATGACGGCCACTGTATCATAAGCATAAGGATTACAGCCCGCAGACAAACGTTGTGTCACCATATATGTACCTGGCGAATCAACAACGATATTCGGCCCTGTGGTTGTACCAACAATATGCCCGTCTGGCGTCGTCCATGTATACGTTGAAGATGCGGATGGATTTTGTACCTCAATATGACTCACCCCTATTGCGCCACAGAAAAGAGGGACATCAGCTAATGCCTGGGCTCTTGGAGCAAGAAATAAATCGATTGGGGCAACAAAGTCTTTTAGCTCGGCTGTAAATGCTGAAGATGCACGGGTCTTCACAACAAGTCGATTAAAAGGAGTTCCGCACACGTCACCACCAAATGTCGTTACCGGGTCAAGACCCAATTTTGTAAGGTTTACCGAAAATTCTATGAACTGCGTGGACACGTATTTACCATTGGAGGTCGACGCAGGTCCCGGGTTTGTATAGGAAAGGCTATTGTCTTGTAAAACCAGGCCGAAGGGTCCACTCCATGTACTACTTGGAGAACCTAAACCCGTGTAGAAAGCTCCCGCCGCTTTTGGAGATATACTTGCATACCCATACACTGCGCCCGAGCCATCTCCGTCAAATTGGCCACTCCAGTTAAATGCTGTTGGCGTCACTGTTTGCCAGTCGGCTTTGCTAACCCATATCCTGGCCTCAATGCTCGTCAATGCACTACTTTGGAACTGACCGTTGAAAATGATATCACCCGGACTTATGACCTTTCCGGTTGCATCAAATTTCCAGCTCGTATGACCAGCGTCGGGGCCGTAACCATACCACTTCTGCGATACTCTGTCATATGAAATATCGGTCTGGTACATCTCAAAATCGAAATATCGGTTACCCGTAGTATTTACAATAGATATACCACCAAACATCCACAATGAGTCAGTTGTATTTGGACCAGCTCTGCGCACGTGCATCATTACGTCAAGAATATCGTTTTTATCAGGAATTCCCTGGATACCACCTGACCAGAATGCCGGACTCTGTCCGTTTTTATCAGCACCCGATGTATAAACTGTGGTATCATTTCCGTGATAATCTCTTACAAACAATGCATCAAGCCAAAGCCTGTTATTAAAGACAGTAAAAGTCGGAAGACTCATCCCACGGAAGAACGTGGCCATTCTCCTGGGCCATGGTGAGGCGTCGGTATTGTAGCCTTTAATAATGGCTGCAGCGCCTGTAGTGTCAATTACATGCCGGCCGCTACCGACTGTTCCATCATAGAACCAGTCGTCAGCACTGCCGGTAACACCAAGACCGGTCAGGTAATTCGCCCGAAGGTCACCATCTACACCAAAGTTAGCTCTGACAACAGGTGTAGTGATTTGCCCTCTTGCAGAAATTGAAGCTAATAAGATTAATAAAAGTAGAGTGTTTCTCATAGGCTACACATTTATCTTTCATCAACTGTGGTTTTTGAAAGGATTAAAACAGGAACCGCTCTTGGTGGACACGGTTACCTGTTTCTAAAATTAATGCGCTACAATACGCACCGTCGATATGTCCGATGTGATTGTAGTTCCGTTATTCAATACAGCGATTACCCTGTAGTTAATTAAACCAGGGAAAGGGTTTTCATCGCAACATTTGTAAGAACGCGAATTATCACATCCTACGCTTGAAACGTCAACCCATACCGAATACGGATCATATGGATCCTCATTCGTTCTCTGTACAATAAATCCGGAAGCATTTGAAGCACTAAATGACCAGGTCACGACTGCTCCTTTACCCTGGCGGTGGCTTCTGAGAGATGAAAACCCGTCAAAAGATTTGTTCTGATTTTTTGCCGGAGCATTCATTTCAGGAGCAGGAGTAGCTGCCATTGAAAAAAATACAATTGCACTAATTGCTAAGATGGAAAGTGTTTTCATAAGTACGATTTTGTGAACATAAAACTATGCAATCGTACATGAATTCAAAATGAATATTTACCTCTGAAAAATAGTTTTTAAAAAAGAAGTTAACCCAAGAAAATGTACTGGCTTTTTATACGGTAAAAAATAAAACCCTCTCGTGGAGAGGGTCTTATGTTCTTCTGCAATAAGAGCAATTAAACTTAAAAGGAATATGTAAATCGTTACAATTTTTCCAGCTTGATTTTTTGGTCTATATCTGCACCTGATACAATCAGGAAATAAGTACCTGACGATAGTCGATTGAGACTAATTACCACATTATTATTTCCTCTTTTCACACCTATTGAATTGTGCGCGACGATCCTTCCTGCGTGATCGATAAGCTGCCATTTTACTTTGCCATCAACAGTAGTGGTAATAGTCACGTTTACTTCATGGGCTGCAGGATTGGGGAATAGTGCCACTTTACTCGTGACGAGCGGAAGTGTAATAGTCACTATGTCCGAATAGGTATAACTGCCATCAATATCGACAATCTTTAAACGGTAATAAACAACTGACGATGGTTGACGCGTAACATCATAATCCGTATATGAATATTTATTGTTACCGCCACCACCGTTACCAACAGCAGTCACCGTACCAATTTGCTTGAAGTTGCGTCCATCTGCGCTTCTCTCAACAGCGAACTTAGATGTGTTCATTTCATTCGATGTTTCCCATTCTAACAGAGTGGCATTATTTTTTAATGAACCTTTAAACGTGAGCAGATTCAGCGGCAATGGAATATTCGAACTCGCGAAATAAAATGAAGAGAAAGAAGTAATATCACCCTGAAGCATATAACCGGCGGTGCCATGAGCCTCTGCGAAAGTTGGATCTACCTCCAAAGTGTTTGAGATAATGGCGGGGCCGCAGACGTCACTGTTTTTCAGAATTTTCAAACTCCCAATGGCGCTTACACCACTTGCAGGGTCTGCATCCAGCACATCGAATTCGGCTTTAGAAAAATAGAGTCTGATCTTAACGGGTGTGCTGGGCTGATTTTGCGGAGTAATGGTGATATTTCTGTCGAGATAATGAACTCCGTTGCTAATTCTGATAGCTCCTGAGTGCTTATAGAATGCCGACCTCACCACTCCCAGGTTATTTCCATTCGGATAGATCTCAGCAAGGA
>DASYSW010000118.1:0-8515 GCA_036002905.1 Chitinophagaceae bacterium | reverse complement strand
TTTCATCTTTATATCTGCTTTAGCAACCGCTTCTGCCATCGTGCCGAATTGTGTGCTCCAGATCTCATCAGCATCGTGTTCTACCCAACCAGGTTGCGGAAAAATTTGGGTGAATTCCTTTTGCGCCACGCTGATGATATTTCCCTGTTTGTCGAACACCATGCTGCGACTGCTGGTAGTACCCTGGTCAAGTGCCAGAATATAATGTGAAGGCATGTATTAAATGTTTAAAAGTTTCAAAAGTTCCAAAGTTCAATAGTTATAAAGAAAGATAAAAAAAATATAGTAATGATTTGGGATTGATGTGCTTGTACTTAGCGGAGGGAATGCTATTAAGCTTTCGTTGTGTCACTCACTTTTACGTTCTGTTCTCTATTCAGCTTATATTTCACGCGAAGACGCAAAGAAAATCTTTGCGCCTTTGCGCTATCTTAGCGACTTTGCGTGAAACTAGCGATGGATAATCGTATCATCTATATCATGGGGGTTTCCGGTTCAGGAAAAACAACGATCGGAAAAGATTTAGCCACAAAAATTGGACTTCCCTTTTTTGACGGAGACGATTTTCACTCTGCGGCTAATAAAGAAAAAATGACAGCAGGTATCCCATTAACCGATGAAGACAGGATGAGTTGGTTGGTTCAAATGAACAAAGCGGCAAAGGATCACGCAAAATTAAGAGGGGCCGTATTTGCATGTTCGGCCCTGAAAGAAAAGTACAGGACAATTTTGTCATCCGGAATTACCATCCCCTTGTACTGGATATTTCTACAGGGAAGTTTTGAGCTGATAAAAAAAAGAATGGAAGAAAGAAAAGATCATTTTATGCCACCCGGTTTGTTGGCTTCACAGTTTGACACATTGGAAGTTCCAGGCAACTGCATAACGGTTGATATTTCAACCAGCCCCGATGAAATTGTTGAAACGATCATTTCACAAATAAAACCGGTATAGACTAAACTAAAAGCTCAACCTGAAGCTTCCAAAAACACCAAAAGAATGATCTCCTTTTTTATCAAGCGTCGCTGGTAACACACGCCATATAAAATCAACCCGCAAAACGTGAAGAATATTATCAATACCTGTTCCCAGTTCCATGTAAGTACGTCCGTTCAGGGTCTGAAAACTATTTCCCTGTATAAAGTTGAGATCGTAATTAGCATCGCTCAGGCTGCCCCATAATACTTTAGTCGTCCAAAGTTGCCTCCATCTCAATTTTGGGATTAAACGGAATATGCCGTTGCCAATAATATGCTCGACACTTACGCCAAGGTATTTGTCAGTGAGAAACTCATATCGATTCATCATGTTAAACACGTACTTATTATAATAATACAATTCATTGCCTGGCGCAATGTTCAGAAGTGTATAAGGAAGAGTCCCGAATGTTTTCCCTGCAAACAAGAACCAGAACAGATTGCCATAGGGTGGAATTTTAATATAATCAGAAATACTTCCTGAAAGCTTCCAATAATCATAAGCGCTTCCACCCAAACCCGAAAGTCCCTTCGCAACATTTATCTCACTGATCGGATATGGGCTTCCCAGGCTGGCGCGAAAAAAACTTCCATCCACAAATTTTTCGAGGTAAGCGAACCTGATACGCAGAGCTATTTCGAAATTTGTAAGCGGATCTCCCTGGCCATATGTTGGAAAAGAATCCTTCGGTGGAAGATTTTGTAACGGAAGAGAAGCTCTATGAGAGAACGTAACCGTATTCGACATCCACGGCGTGACCTCTTTAAAAAAGGCAATTTTAAATTCCTTGTTTTTTATGTACTTGAGCGGCACATATCCTTTCCTGATTGCAGGTGCAAATATGTTATCAGAAGTTACTTCGCCATAATAGTTTTGTCCATGGTCGAGGTCATTAAGAAACGAAGCGTTGATATACGAACGCGGGTATGTCTTTTTCGGTAAATAAAATATCTCACCCAACCCTTTCAGCTTTTTATCGTCGAAACCGTAAGCCAGGTATGCATGAAGCCAGAGCTTCTTGTTGAAATGTTTGTTCGTGCCCAGGTCAAACCTCGTCCTGAAGCCCTCCCACCCATTTGCAGTGACCCAGTTGTACCATGGGCCTATTTCAAAATTCCCGACGTTCTTATAACCCGCACCAATAAAATAGACAGTATTCTTCAAACGTTTGAACTCGGGTGCACGCATCAGTGTGTCGATCATCCTGATTATAGCCTTTTCATTTTTAGTGAGAGTATCATGCCTTGAAGCGGACCAAAATGAGGTGTCCTTTGCATTAGCGTCCGGAGTTGTAATAATTTCCTCAAGTGACCTGTTTTTTTTCAATTCATTGGAAACAGAAGTGTCGTTCACCACAACATTGCGATAGGTGGTTGTCTTGCGGCCTACGAAGCCAGCAGATTCTTTTCCAAAAGGTGCCAGGTCCGCCACAAACTTATCTTTTGATAAGAACCAGGTACTGTCATTGATCAGTTTGTATTCCTGGACAAGACTTAATTTCTCTAAAAAATTCACATTCGCATCCTTTCCCAAACGCAAATTCATTTTCTGGATTGCAAAAGTTGTATCATTCACCCAACAATCCCCCTCAAAAGTACTTTCGCCGTGATGCTTCGGAGTAAATACAAGATGATAAAATTTATGCCGGGCAATAAATTGTGTGTCTGTGACGCGATAATTATAATAAGCATCCCCGTTGTCACTAGCGGGACTTACAAATTGCCTGTCAAATACTGGAATGAAATTGTCATAGACATTTATGTTCTGATCCATGCCGCCTAGAAATTTTAAAATGCTCTCGTTCTTTACGCCATTTGTGTTGGCGGCCTTGATGACTTCTCTTCGTCGCAAAGGCCTTTTTTGATAGTAATAGTCAGAAATGGCTTCCGTGAGATAACTCGGAAGTATGGGCGGCATTTCCGTCGAGTCAATATTGCTGTTAATAAGATTAGTGACCGGGCGAAGTGGTTTTAGTTTTGCCAGTCCTTTAAAATTGATATTTTTCAGATCCACCTCAAGCTTGTTGTATAATTCGTAGGAAAAATTATCAAACCTGTATCGATCATTCTTGTCTTTATTTTTTACGATCTTTCTCCACACCAACAACCCTTTATTCACCCTCACCTTTACTTTTACTCCCTCATTAAATGTTCCCCTCTCCATCCAGACAATGGTAGTAATGGAGTCTCTTGCAGGATCTAAATAAAGTTTATAAGGCTGGTATCCTACACACGTTATTTCTAAAGTATCGGAAGGCCACTTGTTAAACGAAAAGAGAAATGCACCCGCAGAATCGGAGAGCATCCCCGTTGTCGTTCCCTTAAAATAAACTGAAGCGAAAGGAATTGTTTCATCACTGTGGAAGTCCTTGATCCTTCCAAAAATGATCTTCTTCTGAGCATGGGTACCAAATGCCAGGATAATAAAACCCAGGATAAAAAATACTTCCAATCTTCTCATACACAAGTACAAAGGTAAAGAACGGTAAATGGAGTCACTTATTTTGCATAACCTCCTGTCAAATAAACGCAAAAAAATTTTGAAGTATAAAAATTTGATGATTACTTTGTATTACAAAGTGCTTTTTATGAGCAGACAAAATCAACTCGAAACCTTGCAGGAGATCAGTGATATTAAACGTATCATGGAGCGATCTTCGCGATTTATTTCACTCAGTGGCCTGAGCGGCATCGCCGCAGGGCTGTGTGCACTGACAGGTGCTTATTTCGGAAACAACATACTCAATGATTATTATTTTGCATACAACCATGGGTCTGGCTTTACAGATAAAAACTTTGAATCGCTAAAGGTCAAACTCCTGGTAGTGGCTGCTATTGTACTGGTGGCCGCATTGATCCTGTCGTTTATTTTTACCTGGAGAAGGGCAAAGCAAAACCATTTGCCCATTTGGGATCTCACTGCCAGGAAATTAATGTGGAATATCCTGGTCCCTTTGATTACGGGGGGACTTTTTATCCTTGCCATGTTACAACATAGTGAGTGGCGCTTTATAGCTCCGGCCTGTTTGATTTTTTATGGTCTTGCCCTGGTAAATGGAAGTAAGTATACATTAACAGATATCCGGTACCTCGGTTATCTCGAAATAGTGCTTGGCCTGGTCAATACCCAGTTTACGGGGTATGGCTTGTATTTCTGGGCCGTTGGTTTTGGAGTATTGCACATTATTTACGGAGTGCTGATGTGGTGGAAATATGAGAAACCTCCTGTCCCCCTAAAGGGGTGACTTAGGTCGAAGAAACTTTTCAGTACAGGCAAAGTTCTTATAGGTGGTACCTGGATGATTGTTATTGGGCTTTTGCTTTTCATGGCATCGTTTGTTGCGACGCTCCGTTCATGTTCTGTGCAATGATTAGCAAAGGCCATAATGAATGTCAAAATGCATTTGGATTTTTTGAATCTATGATATCGAATAAAAAAACCCTTTCTACTAAGGAGTGTTCATAAACACCCCTTCAGGGCATGGGGCATGACGTAACATGAAGAATCCTATAAATGGTCTGAATAAAGTTTTTGATAATCGCATCCGCCTGGGAGTGATGAGCGTACTCATGGTGAATGAGGAGATCAGTTTCAATGACCTGAAGCAAATGCTTGAAGTCACAGATGGGAATCTTGCCACCCATTTGGTGAATCTTGAAGACAATGGATATATAAAAGTGCACAAAGGATTTATTGGCAGGAAAACAAATACAACTTATGCAGTTACCAAAGCAGGTGAAAAAGCCTTCACCGATCACATCGCTGCATTGGAAAACATGATAAAAGGAGTGAAATAAATTTTTTTTGATCCACTACTTTGAAATGCAAAGTACTTTTAAAATAGAAAAAAATAAAAAGAGCATAAGACGCTGGCTGGCGTTCTTTATGATGATGCTTGTGGTTAGCGGAATCACAGCCATGCCGGCCCAGTGGGAATTAGCAATTGCCGTTAAATTCTTTGATGAAAGTTCACCCATTGGTGGCTGGTTGAATGAGATCTATTTGGCGGTACATGAAACCGGTAAAAAATATCCCTACCTATTCTACGGCTACGACTGGCTGGGTTTTGCACACATTATTATAGCAATCGCATTTATCGGCCCCTATAAGGATCCTGTAAAGAATAAATGGGTGCTTGAATTCGGAACCATCGCATGCTTTCTCATTATTCCTTTTGCATTGTTTATCGGCTATTTCAGGGGAATACCTTTTTGGTGGAGGTTGATTGATTGCTCATTTGGAATCCTTGGCTTAATTCCCCTGGGTATCTGCTATAACAAAACAACTGAGTTGGAACGAGCGACCAGGCAAACTGAAATTTCTCAGTACTCATTTTAAAAAAACAATTTTATGAGACTACCAGTATTTATCACGCACTTTGCCGCCCTGATGATCGTAACTGTCCTGTGCGGACTAATATATGTAAGTGTTCAGCACGCGCATCGCTCAGGCGCCAATGATCCTCAACTTCAAATTGCACTTGATTTAAAAAATGCAATTGAAACCAACCAATCTACAGTAAAATGGATGTCCGGTGACAGTATTGAAATATCAAAAAGCCTTTCTGTCTTTAAAACATTTTACAATGCCAACGGTGAGCCTTTACAATCTACTGGCTTTTTAGATGCACAACTCCCGAAGATGCCAAAAGGTGTTTTCGCTTTCACGACAAAATGCAGAGAGAATGTTATAACCTGGCAACCGCGGACTGGGGTAAGGGTGGCCATGGTGGTGGAAGCTGTTAACTCATCGCAAATAGCATTTGTTGCAGTTGGTCGTTCATTAAAAGAAGTTGAAAAGAGGGAATCCACTCTTGTTACAATGGTTCTGGTTGGATGGCTGGTGTGTATTGGCGTTGTCATTCTTCATTATTTGGTATCTCACTTCACCTCACTAAATAAAAAATAAAAAGATAAAATGGAAACGATTATTCAAAACACCTGGCAAAAAAGTAAACTAATTGTCAAAGGATTGATCATTGGAATACTGGCACTATTACTTTTAATACCTGCAGATTTTGTCCAAAACCTGATTAAAGAAAGAGAAGCCCGTCAAAAAGAAGCGTTCACCGAAGTAAGCCGTAAATGGGCAGACCGGCAAAACATTACCGGGCCAGTTTTGGTGATCCCATATACGAAAGCTACAAAAGACAATAATGGCCAGCCTGTTACTAGTAAATCATTTGCCTATTTTTTACCCGACAGGTTAAACATTGAATCAGTCGTGAGACCCGAAAAGAGATATCGTGGCATTTATGAAGTAATGCTTTATTCCTCCTCGATAAAGTTAAACGGAATTTTCAATCCGCTTCCCCTGCAAAAATTAAATCTTTCCCCGGCTGACATGATTTGGAGTGAAGCGCATGTGTGCCTGGGTATCACAGATGCAAAAGGATTGAAAGACGAATTACAGTTGACCTGGAATGATTCAACTTTATCGTTAACGCCTTATGCTGTCAATAACGCTGTTTTTAAAGAAGGGTTCACGTCACCTGTAACCATAAATGAAACGTCTGCCAATTCGGGGATCAATTTTTCATCACAGGTCAGTCTGAATGGTTCTGAGCAATTGTTGTTTACTCCTGTTGGAAAACAGACAACTGTTCAAATGCAATCAGCCTGGCCTGATCCGAGTTTCACCGGGAACCAACTCCCTGACTCATCAATGATTTCTGAAAAAGGTTTCCAGGCAAGATGGAAAAGTCTTTCTCATACAAGAAATTTTCCCCAGGCCTGGAAAGACGATAGCTATAATTTAAGCCCGGCCTCATTCGGTGCTGATCTTTTCATTCCTGTAAACGGTTATCAAAAAACCATGCGGTCGGTCAAGTATGCAATCCTTTGTATACTGCTGAGTTTTACAGCGTTTTTCCTGATTGAGACGAATAATAAAAAATCGGTCCACCCGGTGCACTACGCGCTGATCGGTTTTGCTCTCATACTATTTTATACTCTTTTATTATCCTTCTCCGAATACATTGGCTTTAACGGAGCCTACGCCATAGCCACCGCTGCAACGGTTGGGCTAATAACCTGGTTCGTAAAAGGTCTGCTTCAATCAATGAAGTTGTCAGTATTGTTGTCCCTGGTTCTCGTGCTCCTCTATTCATACATATTCACCATTTTACAATTGCAGGACTACGCTTTATTGCTTGGCAGCATAGGATTGTTTTTGACATTGGCGGTTGTCATGTATTATTCACGAAAAGTGCAATGGTAAGATTTAAAATAAATACAAAATGAAAAATGAATTAGCGATCAAGAAAATACCATCAAATCCTTTTTCGATAAAAGCCCGGTTAAAAAGTTTTCAGTTTGCCTTTGCCGGCTTGAATAGCTTCTTCAGCACCCAGCATAATGCCATTATTCATTTGATAATGACCCTGCTTGCATTTAGCGCGGCTGTATTGTATCATGTAACCAAAGTTGAGGCCATTGCGATTACGCTGTCCGTTGGTTTTGTATGGACCGCAGAATTATTAAATACGGCCATTGAAAAGCTGGCGGATCTCGTTTCAACCGATCATCACCCGGCAATAAAATTTATCAAAGATGTCTCGGCCGCGGGTGTTTTATTATCCGCTCTGGCGGCATTCATTACCGGAGCGATTATTTTCCTTCCAAAACTTTTACCATGAAGAAGGTATTAAAAGAGATCGAAAAAAGGATCTCCACGCGGTTCACGTTGTCACAATGGCTATGGATCGCGACAGGGTTTAGTTTGTCATTACTCGCAATAAGAATTATAAATACCGGCCGCTTATCTTATGGATTTCTTGCGTGGAATCTTTTCCTTGCATACGTACCTTATTTTATTTCTGAAGGGCTTGGCAAGCGTCCTCAAATATCGGCAAGCAGGATAAAATTAATGCTTCTGGTTTTTGCCTGGATCCTTTTCATGCCGAACTCGTTTTATATCCTTACAGACCTCTTTCATTTAAATAACATGAGCAAAGGAGATTCGTGGTATGACCTTACACTGATCCTGTCATTTGCCTGGAACGGAGTTTTATTTGGCCTTTTGTCTATTCATAAAATGGAGACGCTTTTAGAAAATATAAAAGGAAAATTTATCGCCGGTTTTATTATTTGTGTCGTTATGTGGTTGAATGCTTTTGGAGTTTACATCGGGAGATTTTTGCGTTTCAACAGCTGGGACATTCTCATAAACCCCTTTTCATTAGTCTCTGAGATCGGTGAAATTATTTTTAACCCCTATGACTATCGATACGTATGGGCCATGAGTTTTTGCTTCGCATTTTTCATGGCCATCCTTTATTACACAACAAAAAGACTAAGTGACGTCTTTAAAAATGGTTGAGTTGGTTTTGTTCGTAAGGCCCTTCAGAAATGAGGGGCTTTTTTTTAGCATACCGTTATATTTATTTGGCTGTCCCAATGGAAAAACCTCTCAATAGAGAGGTCTTAAATTAGTTCGGTAGCGTTTAATGCACTCCGTGATTCAATCCGTGAAATCCGTCATTCAATCAGCGATCAGAAGTCCATGCCCATGGCAAAATAGAGTTCTGGCTTGCCTT